>NZ_JANPLS010000404.1:0-5011 GCF_031422475.1 Chamaesiphon sp. VAR_48_metabat_403 | reverse complement strand
AGGCTGTTTGAAAAGTTTTATTTGATACGATTGCAGGCTGTCAATCCTCCTAAATCCCCCTTAAAAAGGGGAACTTTGACTCTTGCTCCCCCTTTTTAAGGGGGCTGGGGGGATTCAATCTATACTTTTCAAACACCCTCTTACACCCACCCGCCAACTTCTGCTTCGGTGAGAGATTTTTCAAGCTTGCTATATTCCGTCTGTGCCGCTCTGAGTAAATGTTTCATCTGGACTGCTTCGCCGCGATCGATACTTGCTAGCAAGATGTTATTCCATTCGATATTCGTAAATTCTTAGCTTTTGTTGAAACTTGACACACATTAAGTTATCACATACAATTATAATATCGACAAACAATTAACCAAGTAAAAAATATGTCAGAAGAACGTTTCGATCGGCTTGAAAATCAGCTTAGTCAAATAGTTCAAGCTATGACTGTCATGCAAAATCGGATCGATAGCATTGAAGGTACTTTAATGATTGCAATGCGGTCTGGTTTTGATTCGATGCAAGTCGCAATTAACGATCTCAACGTGGATCTTAATGTAATGGAAGTTCAAACAGAGCGAAATGCCCGCAAAAGTCGTCGGGTAAATCAGCGGGTAACAGCACTAGAAGCGCGGGTTGACGACCTCGACTAAAATTTAAATTACTAGCAACCGAATTATCCGGTTGCTAGTAATCGATCGCATCTCATGAATATCGACAAACAATTAAAGCAATCTATGTCAATTATATCTTGCCCACACTGCCAGTCGATAGCTATCCGTCTCTTCGGTAGGACTAGCAGTGGCACCCAACGTTATCGTTGTAACACTTGTGGCAAATCATTTACTTTTACTGCTGTCGGTCGTCCCTGCATCGGAGATCGCCCATTGACCAACTACGAGAAAGTTAAGCGGCATCGACAAAAGAAATAGAATAACGTGAGTTTAGGTTAAATGCTAGTTTACAGCCAACCGCTGAAGTTCTGCGGTGAAAACCTCAGATCCAACCATCCGCGAGCTTGAAAGAGCAGCTTGGGCTTGCTGACCGTTGGCGTAGCCTCTCCTGTGGAGAATAGCTAAGTCTTCCAATCGAGCCAGTTTTTCGATTAACAGATCGTAGTTTTCAACTGACATAATTACATAACTCAATTGAGATTCTGCCGTTAATAAAACAGGCTCGACAGCAGCCCGATTTAGAGCTTCACTATGAGTAGCTTGGATTTCAGTAACAGAAAAACTTTGCATTTTTACGCCATTTTTCAAAAGCTTATACTCTAAACTCGATCGGTTACACCCAGCCGCCGACTTCTGCTTCTGTTAGAGATTTTTCGAGCTTGCTATATTCCGTCTGTGCCGCTCTGAGTATGTGCTTCATCTGGACTGCTTCGCCGCGATCGGCTGCTAGAAATGCGCCATTAAGAGCGATATTACGGATGTTCCCGCCAGCGACATTCAATCGTCCTAATTTGAGATAATCTAAATCTTCAGTCGGGGTATTGCGGGGGAAAATACGCCGCCAAATTTCGGCACGTTGGGAGGCATCGGGGAAGGGAAACTGGGTGACAAAACGAATGCGGCGTAAGAATGCCGGATCGATCGCACTTTTTAAGTTAGTCGTTAAAATTGCTAAACCGGGATAAGATTCCATCCGTTGTAAGAGATAACTTACCTCGATATTCGCATAGCGATCGCGGGCATCTTTAACTTCGCTGCGTTTGCCGAATAAGGCATCGGCTTCATCGAATAATAAAATTGCGCCGCCATATTCGGCGGCATCGAAAACTCGGCGCAGGTTTTTTTCAGTTTCGCCGATATATTTACTGACGACTGAAGAGAGATCGATTCGATAGAGATCGAGGCGTAATTCTTGGGCTAATACTTCCGCCGCGAGGGTTTTACCCGTACCGCTAGAGCCAGCAAAGAGGGCACTAATCCCCAATCCGCGCGAATTTTTGGCTCCGAAGCCCCAGGTTTGATAGACGGTGATGCGTTGGCGAACGTGGGCGGCGACTTCCCTCAGGATTTCGCGCTGGGAATCTGGTAGTACCAAATTTTCCCAATCGGCACTAGGGGGAATCTGTTGAGCCAATTCGTCGAGGCGGGGACGCGCTTGCCAGCGACAGGCATCCCAGAGGACGTGTCCCAGGTCGTTTTCGGTGTTGAGGTGCAAATGCCCTGCGGCTTCGATACAGGCGGCTTGAATGGTCGTAGGGCTGAGGTTAAATTGAGATACGAGCTTAGGAACTTGCGTGTTAAATTCTGGGGCTAATTTGCCGATCGATCGATGCCAGACTTGGCTCTGTTCGTCAAAATGCGGTAAGCCGACTTCAAAATTTACTACCGGGCGTTGCCCGACACGCAATCGTTCGCGACTGGCGACGAATAAGCATCGTTCGATCGAGTGTAGCAGGCGCGAGATCGCTCTGGCGCGGGGTGCATCGGCATCGAATTCGTCGCAGTCGAGGTAGAGAATGCTATTGGTTAAAATTGTTTCGCGTTGCCACAGGCGGATAAAGGTATCGAGTTCGTCAGCGGCGAGGGGAATGGCTTGAGCGGGAATGGAGATCGATCGCAGTTCGCAGATCTGACAGACGGTGGCTGCGATCGCTTTTTTACTATCGAATTCGGCTCCAGATAATTGCACTACCGGGATTCTACCCGATCGCGGTTGTCTCCAGAGTGCGGCAATCCGATCGGCGAGAATTTGATGCGATGGCACTAATTCGCCTGCTTCAGCGGTTAAAGATTCCACCATCGTCGCCAGCCGCGCATCCGCACATTCGGTACCGAGGATGTAGTGCAAAATCCGTTCGTCCAGTTTGATCGGACTCCCCGTGAGGGCATTCCCCGCGCCGATTTCTATCAATCGCCAGTGCCGCAATGGGGCATCGGGGGCGATCGATTTCCAGTCGGAATCGGGGAATACGGCTAGAGCCAAGCCTAAAGTCGGGTAGGTGAATTGAGCGTTACCTTGTACCGCCGCAAATAAGCTGCCAAAATCGACCCTAAATTCGATCGCCACACACAGTAGTAGAATCTGGCGATCGAATGTCGATAAATTAAAGAGTTGGCACAGTCGATCGAGAGCTGAGGGCGCAGGTAAAGCCGCTACAGCCGCCTCCAAATCTCGATCGAGTTCCATGCCGCGTAATTGCAATTCCGGCTGGCTCTGAGGCGGAGATCCATAGCATTCCAACCGATTGCGTAATACTTCGATCGCGGTTGATAAGTAATGATGGTTGGCTGCATTCCAATCTCGACTATTTAGTAACGTATCCGGCTCTAATTCTCTGCTCTCACCAACATCAATAATCTGTGTTTTCTTACTCATGGAATGACTACCTGCGTGCCACCGCATTTACCGAATAAATCGACATGAAGCTGACTTTCGGCACCATCTACCCGCACTCTGACTAGATAGGTACCAGCAGCGAGATTAGCAACATTAAATGTTAATAAATCGGTATCCTCATTAGCGGAAGTTGCGAGACAGGTATGGACAATTTTGTGGGGCATCGCTGGATCGGCTAAGAGTAAAGTTACTTGCTGGGACGCGCCAACTTTGGGGCTAAATTTGACAGCAATATCGGCACTACGAACATCTTTATCGCGATCGCGAATTTGGGTAACGGTGGCAGTAATTTCTGGATGTAAAACAAAGGCAGCGAGATTAGACTCGATAAAGCGATCTGGCGCGCTGCTCAATGAGTGCAAAATTTGGACTCCTTGAACTCCAGCCGATAAATGTGCGGGTACTTTGAGGGTAATTTGATTGGGAGTAACATCTTGGGGTGCTAGTAAGATATCCTGCTTGCCGATTCTAATTTTGGTAATTTCGCCGCGTAAATCTCGCCCGCGAATTAATAATGAATTATTAACAGTAATCGATCGATCTCCGATCGAAGTAACTCGATCGATTTGTGGCAATCGGCAATTTTTTACGGCTGCGGGATCGAGATCGTGACGATCGGGTATCGATACCATCGACACCTTATAGGCAGTCGAAGGGCGATAATTAGTTTGCAGTAACGACCACAATCTCGATGTTTCTTCAAGGTTTAAAAATTCTGAAGAAATCTTAATTTCTCCAAGATTTTGGGCTAACTCCGTTGCTGAAATTGCCGAAAGTGCTTGCGAAAATACATTAGCCGCACTAACTTTAGTTGCATTAGTTAACGCTGTCTCGATCCGATCGCTCGTCAGTACGGGAATTTTATACAATAAATGGATCGCATAACCCAATAGTAATTCCGCCTGAAAATCTTTAGCACCATACGCCGTCAGCAAATAATATAAATCTAAAGCTAACGGTGGATTCGCCGCACGAGCGTCGCGGGCAAATTGTTTATCTGCTGTATTTGACAACCAATCAGCATTCCGATTGGGTGAAATTTGATACAGAAATAGATTTAATTGCGGACGTTCGTCGGCTTCGACCGAAATGCGATCGGGCGGTAATGCAGTCACCATTACATCCCCAATACTAGAGACGATCGCATCACTGACAAGACCGTTTTCTAGTAAATCTTTAATTACTGCCGTTACAGCAGCGATCGAGAGTACATTACTCATCCTTTGATTACCCCATCATCGCTACACAAATTATCCCAAAACCCAGACACAAAATAACATTTACAACAAAATAATACATTTAAATGTCGGGCATTAGACAAATCTGGTCTTAATAAATGATGTTTGACAGGAAACTTGTCCTCACCCACAATCTCTTACCCAAGTCTATTGTGTGTACACAAGTTATTTGAATTGCTGCGTAGTCCCTTTACCCCACCCCAGCCCTCCCCGAATATGCGCGGCTCGATCCCGCCTTTGTTCCCCGACCATGGAAGCGAGACAAGACAGGGGAGGGAGTAAGAAAAGCCTCCCTTTATAAGGCTACGGTGTACACACAAGTCTGAATAAAAGCGAAAACCCTAGAAATCCCCCTAAATCTCCCTTGGAAAGCTACCGTGTACACACTCTCTAGAAATAAGCGAAGTGGGCTTGAATCCCCCTAAATCCCCCTT
>NZ_JANPLS010000403.1:0-10043 GCF_031422475.1 Chamaesiphon sp. VAR_48_metabat_403 | reverse complement strand
GGGGGGGGGGGGGGGGGGTTGGGGGCCCGGGGCAGACTGGGAGACTGGGAGACGGGGGGACAGGAAAAACGATCGGTCCTATTCCCTTTCCACTTTTCCCCCTAAAGCCTAAAACCTAAAACCTAAAGTAGTAAATATGTTGCTCTAATTATAAAAAGATCTTAGAGTATTGCCGCTAGTTGGTCTCGATCGCAATAAGATCGAACTATAATCACATGCTGCCGATCGTCTATTTGAGTGATACTTCTGACCGATCGCACTTTTGACTGATATCTTAATAATTTCTTCGCGTTTATTAATACATTTTCTTTAAATTAATTCTCTTCTGGATCGTCAACTTCGCCAATGCCTAATTTGACCTCAACCATCCGGGGTAATTACCCCCTGAATACCTTTGAGACTGTCCGCAATCTGTGGCAAAAAATGGCAGAAACAATCCTTCAAGAGCAAGGCTTCGCCACAGAGGATGATGTCCGATCGATAACTAATGCCGAACTGCTAAACCGCGAATCATCTAAGATTGGTGTAGAATCTGGTGTTGCAAATTTGTCACCCAATTTACCGCAATTCTTATTATTGCAATCTCCTAAGTTTCAAGCACTACTAACGGGGCAGATTGTCGATTCAGATCGGGCAGCACGGATGACGATCGAAGTTACATTCATACCCACAAAGATCGATCGATTTATCCAACCACTCATTCCTTACTTACCAGCGACTGTAGAATTAATTGCCGATCCGAACTTCACTAACAATAGCGATCTGCAAGGTCATTTTACTCAGTTATTATTGAATGTACTCATCGAGGAAAAGTCAGATGAGAGCGATTCTCCATGGGAGCAGGCTTCCCGCCAACGCGAAGCTTTATTGCAACAACAAGTAGCTCAAGCAAATTTACTCAACTATATTGTTACCCAAATTTATCAAACATTAGATTTACCGATTATTTTACAAGCTGCTGTCGAGCGAGTGCAGACATTTTTACATGCAGATCGACTGATCGTGTATCAGTTTAATTTTGCTAAAATCGGAGGTCAAGCGATCGATCGCAGTTTTGAAGCTTATACTGGTTTCGGAAAAGTTGCTTATGAATCGCTAGGAATCGAGCAATTACAATCGGTATTAGATGTTACAGAACACCAAGATTGTTTTGACGATCGCCAAATCTGGCATGAATATCGGAATGGGATGACAAAAGCAATCGATCGAGTCGATACCGAATATGCCAAAAATCAATGTATGTTGGATTTAATGGCGCAATCTGAAATTAAGTCAAAATTGGTAGTGCCGATTGTTGTTAAGTCAGAATTATGGGGCTTATTAATTGCTCATCAATGTCAATATTCCCGACAATGGCAAGTAACAGAAACACAATTTTTGCAACAGGTTGCCGGACATTTAGCTTTAGCAATCGATCGCTCAGAACTATATATGAATAGCCTATGGCATACCAAAGATCTCGAACATCGAGTCAACGAGCGTACGCGAGAATTACGCGATGCCGTCATTGTCGCGCAAACGGCAAATCAATCTAAAACCGAATTTCTAGCACTGTTAAGTCATGAGTTACGCACCCCGTTAACTAGTATTCTGGGGCTGTCGGCAACATTGTTGAGGTTACCCTTACTTAACTTAACCGAACGACAACAAAATTATCTGCAAGTCATTCATAATAGTGGCGAACACTTGTCGGAACTAATCGACGATATTTTAGATTTCTACAAGTTAGAAGTTGGCAAGACCTTTTTGAAAGTGAGTGAGTTTTCACTATCTAAATTAATCGA
Organism: Chamaesiphon sp. VAR_48_metabat_403; assembly: GCF_031422475.1. Classification (NCBI taxonomy): domain Bacteria; kingdom Bacillati; phylum Cyanobacteriota; class Cyanophyceae; order Gomontiellales; family Chamaesiphonaceae; genus Chamaesiphon; species Chamaesiphon sp. VAR_48_metabat_403. The sequence continues at coordinate 8,259 of NZ_JANPLS010000403.1, read as the reverse complement.
GCAAGTAGTTGATTTATTTAGAGTCAAAGCCGAGCAACGTAAGATTACTTTGCAAGTGGAAATTATCACAGATAGTAACAATATTACTTATGGCAGTCGCGATTTACGCTTTCGGGGCGATACCAAGCGAGTACGTCAAATTCTGTTGAATATTTTAACAAATGCGATTAAGTTTACCCCAGAAAATGGTACCGTACTGGTAAGGTCGTGGATTGAAGATTGTTATGCCGTAATTGAGGTAGAAGATAGCGGCATTGGCATCGAAGAAGAACAGATTCCTCGACTGTTTAAGAAATTTCATCAGCTCGATCGCAACTTCGATCGCGACTATGGCGGCATGGGTTTAGGCTTGGCAATTACCCAACAATTAGTCGAATTACACGGCGGTTCGATCGAAGTTGATTCGATCGTCGGTTCTGGTTCGACTTTTACCGTGAGGCTGGCATCTCAATCACTACAAGTAGCAGAACGCAATGATTGGCTGGAAATGGATCGGAAATTAGTCTTTCAAGATCCCGAACTCAATCCGACTCCCAACCGGATTGTCTTGATCGAGCAAGATGAAGATTTAGCAAATTTTATGTGCGATATTTTGACTGCGGCAAGATATCAGGTAACGTGGCTGTTATCTGCCGAATCTTCATTCCGGCAAATATCGATGTTCGAGCCAGACTTGCTAATTATCGATTTAGATTTAGATGCAGCAACTGTCGATCGATCGATCGACAATATCCGCAAATCTAGTACGATTAGTAATCTCAAAATTCTAGCGATCGCGACTAAAGATGAGATCGTTAGTCCGATCGGTAAACGACACATCGATGACTATTTATGGAAACAGGTAAATCCCGAACAGTTGCTCAGAAAAATTACCAAGTTATTGAGCCATTCCGATCGAGAATAACAGTTAAAAATGTGGGAAGCTGTAGCTGTTGTTACTAGTTTAATGACGAACCTGTGGCAAGATCGACAGGCTTAGTACCGACGATCCGTAAGTTAGTTTTGTGATAAAAACCGCGCTTAGAACGTGGAAACTGCCATTGATAACCTTCAGGATCGGGATGCAGTTGCATTAACTTCGACCACTCAGTCACATTGTGGGTGGCGGCTGAAAGTTTGGTAATTCGCTCGATTCCCAGTCGCTGTGCTAGTTGGCTTAATTCTAACTTCACAGCAGTGGCAATTTCACCGCGATCGTCAACTGTCAACAATTTAGCGTCTTTGGCTTGAGCTAGCATCTCGATCGCATCAGATACCCGATCTGTGGATTGTTGATGGCGATCGAGTGATGTTGTCAACCGTTCGATCGCGCCGAGGCAATGTGCGTCTAGACTGAGATTTTTACGGGAGTTTAATAACTGCATCAAACAGTTAATCTGTTCTCGTTCGATCTGAAGTTGTTGCTGATGTTCCGTTAGAGCGCGATCGACAGAGCGGGTAATTTTCTGGCAAAGCTGCTCCTGCGGTAAATCTAAAGCGGGGTTGAGAGTCGTCATAAATTAGGGGTTTAAATAGCAATCGGAAGATGTAGGGAAGGAGCTGGATGAACGATGCAAATTGAAGTGTCAGTAGGAGATGCAATGCTAAACCTGAATAAAGATCGAGTAAATAGACGCGCGCCAAAACATGTCTTGCGTGCGTTAACTAATTTTCGTCCTACACTATAATGCCCGATTTATCCTCGATCGCGACAACTTTACGCCGCTCGAACTCAAAAAAATTCTCACTAAGTACCCTAAACCCTTTAAGATAGATCGGAATTCAAAATTTGGAGCGTAAAAGGTAGAGAGCAGTCGAAATAGTAAATAGTGCTTTCACCCATCCACCCATCCACCCCTCCACCCCTCCCCCTAAATACATATGCCTCGCCGGACTGACATACACAAAATCTTACTCTTAGGTTCTGGCCCGATCGCGATCGGACAAGGGTGTGAATTTGACTATTCTGGCACTCAGGCTTGTAAAGCACTGCGGGAGGAAGGGTTTCAGGTAATTTTGGTTAACTCCAATCCTGCGACGATTATGACCGATCCAGATACGGCAGATCGCACCTATATCGAGCCGCTCACGCCAGAATTAGTCGAAAAAGTTATTATCAAAGAACGTCCCGATGCGTTACTCCCGACGATGGGGGGACAGACGGCGTTAAATATTGCCGTGAGTCTGGCAAAATCTGGCGTATTGGAAAAATATGGAGTCGAACTAATTGGCGCGAAATTAGGTGCGATCGAAATGGCGGAAGATCGGCTGTTATTTAAAGAGGCAATGGCGCGGATCGGCGTACCAGTTTGCCCATCAGGCATCGCTACCAGCCTCGCAGAGGGACGAATAGTCGGTAAAGAGATTGGCAGCTACCCGCTGATTATTCGCCCCGCCTTTACGCTCGGAGGTGCCGGAGGGGGGATTGCTTACAATCAAGAAGAATTTGAAGCGATCGTCCAAACGGGATTGGATGCTTCGCCTGTGGATCAGATTTTGGTCGAGAAATCTTTGCTGGGGTGGAAGGAGTACGAACTAGAGGTAATGCGGGATCTGGCAGATAATGTGGTCATTATTTGTTCGATCGAGAATATCGACCCGATGGGAATTCATACTGGCGATTCGATTACCGTCGCTCCCGCGCAAACGTTGACGGATAAAGAGTATCAGCGGTTGCGAGATGCATCGATTAAAATCATCCGCGAAATTGGAGTCGAGACAGGCGGTTCTAATATTCAATTTGCGGTACATCCCGATACTGGCGAATTTATCGTCATTGAAATGAACCCCCGCGTCAGTCGTTCTTCGGCGTTAGCTTCAAAAGCAACCGGATTTCCGATCGCTAAATTTGCAGCTAAATTAGCCATCGGTTATACACTCGATGAAATCCCCAATGATATTACCAAAAAAACCCCCGCATCGTTCGAGCCGACGATCGATTATGTAGTTACTAAAATTCCTCGGTTTGCCTTTGAAAAATTTGCTGGTTCGTCCCAAACATTAACCACCCAAATGAAGTCAGTCGGCGAAGCAATGGCGATCGGACGTACCTTTCAAGAATCCTTTCAAAAAGCCTTACGATCGCTCGAAATCGGTCGCTTTGGCTGGGGTTGCGATCGCGATGAATCTTTACCTTCGCTCGAACAAGTCCGCTCCATGCTGAGAATTCCGACACCCGATCGAATCTTTAGCATCCGTCATGCCATGCAGCTCAAAATGTCGCTCGAAGATATCTACGATCTGACGGGAGTCGATATGTGGTTTCTCGATAAATTGCAAGATATTTTAACTACAGAATCTTTCCTTAAAACCCAACAATTAACAGCTCTAACTAAAACCCAACTCTGGGATGTCAAACGTCAAGGTTTTAGCGATTGGCAGATTGCTTATGCAACTAAAACTAATGAAGATATCGTCCGTACCTATCGCAAATCTTTAGGCGTAGTTCCCGCTTATAAATTAGTCGATACCTGCGCCGCCGAATTTGAAGCCGAAACCCCTTATTACTACTCTACCTATGAGGAAGAAACCGAAGTTATCCCCTCCAGTCGGCGCAAAGTGATGATTCTCGGCGGTGGGCCAAATCGGATCGGACAAGGGATAGAATTCGACTACTGCTGCTGTCATGCATCTTACGCACTCAGCAAACAGGGATTCGAGACAATTATGGTGAACTCCAATCCCGAAACCGTATCCACCGACTACGATACCAGCGATCGGCTATACTTCGAGCCACTGACTAAAGAAGATGTCCTCAATATCATCGAAGCCGAGCAACCCGAAGGCATCATCATTCAATTCGGCGGACAAACCCCACTCAAATTAGCCGTCCCGCTCCAAGAATATCTCGACTCCCAAACCGCCGAAAGCAATATTACCACCAAAATCTGGGGCACTAGTCCAGATTCGATCGATATGGCTGAAAATCGGGAGCGGTTTGAATTAGTATTGCGCGAACTCGGCATTCAACAGCCCGAAAACGGCATGGCGCGCAGCTACGGAGACGCACTCGGAGTTGCCAACCGCGTCGGTTATCCCGTCGTCGTTCGTCCCTCCTACGTCCTCGGCGGACGCGCGATGGAAATCGTCTACTCCGATGCCGACCTCGAACGCTATATGACCTACGCAGTGCAGGTCGAACCCGATCACCCCATTTTAATCGATAAGTTCTTAGAGAACGCCATCGAGGTCGATGTAGACGCAATTGCCGACGCATCCGGGCAAGTGGTCATTGGCGGTATTATGGAGCATATCGAACAAGCCGGAATTCACTCTGGCGATTCAGCGTGTTCGCTGCCTTATGTCTCATTATCAGAGCCGACACTTGCCACGATTCGCAAATGGACAGTCCAACTAGCGCAATCGCTTAAAGTGATCGGGCTGATGAATATTCAATTTGCCGTCCAAGGCGAGCAGGTATATATCCTCGAAGCCAATCCCCGCGCCTCCCGCACGGTACCATTCGTTGCCAAAGCTACAGGCGTTCCACTCGCGGGTTATGCAGCCCGAATTATGTCGGGCGAAACCCTTGCCGGATTGAACTATACCGCCGAAGTCATCCCCACCCACATTGCCGTTAAAGAAGCCGTCTTACCCTTCGACAGGTTCCCCGGTACCGATACGATTCTCGGCCCCGAAATGCGCTCTACAGGCGAAGTCATGGGCATCGATGTGGATTTTGGTCGCGCCTACGCCAAAGCCGAACTCGCCGCCAGCCAGAAGCTGCCATTAACAGGTAAAGTATTTGTATCGACTAACGATCGCGATAAACAAGCCGTAGTTCCAGTAGTTCGCGATTTAATCGCTCTGGGCTTTAAAATTATCGCGACATCTGGCACTCAAAAAGTACTAGAAGAGCATGGCTTAGTCGTCGAACCCGTGCTAAAACTGCATGAAGGTCGTCCGCATGTGGTCGATATTATTAAAAACGGTCAAATTCAACTAATTATTAATACCCCCTCCGGTGAGGAAGCCCAAGCCGATGGCAAGTTAATTCGCCGCACGGCTCTAGTCTACAAGATTGCCATGGTCACGACGATCGCGGGTGCTAAAGCGACAGCAGCGGCAATTAAGTCGCTCCAAACGCAACCGCTAGAAGTCAAAGCCCTACAAGACTACATCGGTCTGGGTCGCTCTTAAAAATCCCCTCCGAGGAGGGGTGGTGGGTAAATCCCCTCCTCGGAGGGGTGCCCGGAGGGCGGGGTGGGTAGATCTCCGCTAATGACCCAGCCATCCCCCGACGATCGATTTCACAATAAACTTTTCAATTTAGTTCTCATATCGATGTCAAAGCCTTCACAAATCGACAGGAGATAGCGAAGTCAAGGCATTCGTAGTTTTTTAGCACGATCGGAGATCCACCCACCCCGCCCTTCGGGCACCCCTCCGAGGAGGGGATTTTTTTAGAGACGGGCGCATTTAACGATCGCATCGATGACGCGATGGAGGTCTTCATCTGATAAATTAGAGCCAGAAGGTAGACACAGACCGCGATCGAATAGATCTTCGGCAACTTCGCCGCCAACGCGATCGTAATTTTGGAAAATCGGCTGCATGTGCAATGGCTTCCACACCGGACGGGCTTCGATTTGAGCTTCAGCGAGGGCTAGACGGACGTACTCGCGATCGACACCAAAAGCGGTCGGATCGATCGTCAGGCACGTCAGCCAGCGGGTAGCACTCCCCCAGGGGGCTTCTGGCATGAATTCAATACCGGGGAGATGTCCTAAAGCTTGCTGATAGACTTCACAATTTCGCCGTCTGGCGGCGACACGATCGTTTAATACTAGCAGTTGTCCGCGTCCGATGCCTGCTAAAACGTTGCTCATGCGGTAATTGTAGCCAATTTCGCTATGCTGGTAATGAGGTGCGGGATCTCGCGCTTGGGTTGCCAAAAATTTGGCTTTAGAAGTAATGCTGGCATCTTCAGAGACTAACATTCCCCCACCGGACGTGGTAATAATTTTATTGCCGTTAAATGAGAAAATTCCTACCTTCCCAAAGGTACCGGGAGATCGCCCTTTATAAGTGGCTCCCAAGGCTTCGGCGGCATCTTCAATTATCGGCACGCCATAATGTTCGCAAGCAGCCAGAATCGGATCGATATCGGCACATTGTCCGTAGAGATGTACCAGAATTAACGCCTTTGGTAATTTACCCGCTTGCGCGCGTTGCTCCAGAGCGGTTTCGAGCAGCTTGGCATCCATATTCCACGATTGCCTGTCGCTATCGATAAAGACGGGTTTGGCACCTTCATAGACAATCGGATTGGCACTTGCCGAAAAAGTCAGACTAGAGCAAAATACATCATCGCCAGCCCCCACCCCGACGAGTTTGAGGGCTAAATGCAACGCCGCCGTCCCCGAAGTTACCGCAGTTGCATGACTCGAACCTATTTTTTGACAGAACTCTCGCTCGAAAGCATCAACATGAGGGCCGATTGGGGCGATCCAATTGGTTTCAAAGGCTTCGGTCACGAATTGGAGTTCGCGACTTCCCATGTGTGGAGTTGAGAGTAAAATGGGTTTGGTCATTGCCGGAAAATATGAATATGTAAAATTGAGTGGGGAATATAATTACCAGATTATAGATATTAGATATCTCAATTCAAAAATACCGTTCGGGGCAAACAGAAGTTCGCAGATTGAGGTGGCAATCGTTAGTACAAATATCTAGCTAAATCGATCGGAAAATGGCGAGTGCTAACGTAGATATCGATTGCGAGTGCGATCTATATTTATATTCGGGAACTATTCTCAATTATACCCAGATTATTTTACGGTACGATCTGTCGCGGTGTTTTCGATCGATCCAATCGCGATGCCAAAACTAGCGGATGAAGTGAATTTACGCTAAGGGTAACCGATACACAGGGAAAAATGAGGTTTGCTCGAACAGGGGTAAAGCCATTCCTGATGACTCAGCTCTTAGAGATATGAGTCGATCGTAGAGATGGCGATTGACAATCACCTCCATTGTGGCAAAAGATTTACTTTCTTTAGAAAACCCCGATTTGAAGTGATAAAGTGAATCTTGATTACTACCAAGTCCGCCGCCGAGATTGAGATATCGATTGTGCCGTTGCTGCCCCCATTCGATAATATAGTGAAGCATCATTGTTGTCGGCGATTGAGACAAAAATTCTGTTCTCGTACCGCCTAAGTGATATTGAACGATGCCATTAAATTCAGTCACCAAACAAGCCGCGATCGCTGTTCCGGCTGTCTCGACAACACAAATATTCACACCCTCCCCTAATGTTTTGATGAAGCGATCGAAATAGTCTCGTGTGAAATAATAAGTCTGGGTGGCATTGACTCGATGCATCGTCTCTGTATAAATATCGATAAATACATCAAAATATTCCTCGATCGATCCCATTTTAACGGTGAATCCCGTTCGCTTTAACTTATTAATTTTAGTCCGATGATTGGATCGAATCTGGCTCCAAATTTCTGCTAAAGTCTGAGTGAGATCGCAAATTACAACTTCGCCCCGGAGGTTTGTCCGTTCGGAGGGAGCATGGCGATCGACCGAATCGTATCGATCGCTAATCGCCGGATCGATATAACTATTCAGAAGCGGATGAAGTCTCAGAAATGCCGAGCAGATATTTCTTTGGCTCCAGTTTTCATAGATGGTATTTAAGGCGGTTGTTATAAATTGAGTATTTTGACCCGATTCATTTACCAACATGCCGGGGTAACCATACGGAGAGACAATATCGTAGATGCGATCGTCATTAATTGCCCGAATATCGCCGATAATTGGATCGCAATTGCGAATGATATAAGGCAAGAAAAAAACACTCTCCCCATCTTCAACAATAATTGCTTCGGCAACACCATTAATTCGGTCTGCTTCTAATCCTAAATATCCAGGTAGATGATAAAAGTCATGAGGAATTAGATTCAAGCATTCTTGCCAAGCCAAATCTGATGGCACGACAACTTGAGTAGTTATCGATTGTAAAAATGTTGTCGTCCCAGCCATACTTTTAATCCCTTCAGGTGAATTGTTGAAAGTGCTACATCAAGCTCCGATCGATTAAATAATTTGGCTGGTGACAAGTAAGATTTACATTTAGCTCAATCTTTAAAATGCAAAATTTTGAGGTGTAATCTTTTCTCTAGCCGCTCGCCGCTTTGATGAGATTCACTTAGCTTATGTTGCCCGAATTTTGGGGAAAAGCATCATTTGGAGCGGGGAGATGAGGGGACGGGGAGATGGGGGAATCTACGAAAAATGACTTGCAGACGGGGGGTGTGTCTGCAAGTCCTT
>NZ_JANPLS010000402.1:0-3051 GCF_031422475.1 Chamaesiphon sp. VAR_48_metabat_403 | reverse complement strand
TGCGTCTGGATATCCAAGCCCCAAATTCCCTGATTCGCGCCCTCAAGGGCAAGTTGGAGCCGTTCCTCGCTCGTTGGCGTAGCCTACCGTAGGTAATCGAATCCGATCGGACGATCGGATTCGATCGTCGTCCACTCGATTGAGAATACCAGCATTTAGTCCAATTAGCCCCAGCAAGATCGCCACCAGCGAGATCGACATCAGCGAAAATGCAAAGTTGGTGTCATAATAGTTTGCCTGATGACCGCGCAATATCAACCAACCAAGCACTAAAGGTACCACGATCGCGATCGGCACAAATCGGCGGGCGACATCACCACCGACTAAATCGCTCGTCAACGATCGCATAAATCCTCGATCGCTACTGAGTGCCAACATCCCCCCACATAAGACCACAAACACGATGGCTGTCTGGAATGCCATTTCCGTCGTAAACATGCTGAGTTGGTAGAATACTCGGACGTTATAGGCGTAGCTAACTACAGCTTGCAGTGCAACAAAACCCGCCACTGTTGCCAGACTTTGCGAGATCGCGATGCTATCTAGTTTGACGCGGTGTTGCGGTTGCGACGGTTGCGGCTCCTGCCGATTTGCTAGCCATAGTGCTATCCCTACCAAGCTAAAGTCGATCTCCGAATTGATGCCCATCCGACCTGGCTCTGATTCGATCGTCGCTACCGGATCGCGCACTAGCAGTTCATCGATGCCCAGATGCCACCCAAACAGATATTCAGATAGAGTTAGGAATCCGATCGTACTCACCGCAATTGCACAGCCATTGGCAATTTGAGTCGCTAGCCTTGTGCGTTTGCCAGTTTGGAAGCTTAGTGATATTCCTGCCAACAGGAAACAAACGGCGGTATTGGCTTTGGTCGCCGCCGCGCCTGGAATCACGCTGGTGAGTACAGCTAGGTTTAGCGTCCAGCCAATTAAGACCAAGCAACCAGCCAACATGACCACGCCGCTAGCAATCCGCGCTACCTGGAGATCGAGACGATCTAGAGGAGCAAACCAGCTTTTTAGGCGTGTGAATGGGCGAGAACGTTGCATAAGATCTCTATTTAATTGTTCGGGTTGTTATCGATCTTCAATCTGAAGTATTACTTACTCGATCTCCAAGTGTAGGCTCTGCCCAATCAAAGATCCGATCGATGTCTTGACGCACTGTGGTGTCCGATCCCAGTTATCTCTGTCAAGAAAATCGATTGACTTGATGTTCCGATCGAGGATTTCATCAGCCTACAAGAGCTGGATTATTTTTCCGGCTCACTTTTTCCAAACCCCATGAACGATTACCATTATGATTGATTAATCGATCGAAATACGTCTTTTAAAAATATTTAAATTAATGCTCTACCTTTCGACAGAGGTAGTTTTGGGCGAATTTTGTAATGCTGTAAAAGTAGTGCCAAAATTGAGGTAACCACAGCATGGCAAATTTACACGATATTGTTGAAGGCGTACAAGATGCTTTAGGCAATCTGACACCCACCCCAGTTATTCTCCAAGAAGAATCGACTGCCTACGACCTCAAAAAGCGGCTAGAGTGGGGCGAACCAGCTCTCTCGATTGTAGATATCCGCAAACATGAAGCCTTCAACCAAGGACGCATCACTGGGGCGATCTCGATGCAGATGGAGCAGCTCGAACAGATGAAGTCTACACTTCAACCCCAGCACGATATCTACATCTACGGCGAGTCTGACGATCGATCTCATGAAGCTGCTCAAATGCTCAGAACGGCAGGTTTTGAAGCAGTAACGCATATTATGGGCGGTCTGGATGCTTGGCACGAGATTGGCGGCCCCACCGAAGGTGTCCGAGAAGATGCCACACTCCCAACTGCCGATGCCTTTAATGTCGTGTCTCGACTCAAAACCGAACATGACGTACGAGAAGCTGGCAAAGCCCAACACGCTAATTAATAGGCTTTAGGCTTTAGGCTAGATCGTGTCTTTGGTAACAGCTAACCAAATCGGATTGCGATCTAGCCGCCTCATGTAAATATTTAAATTCACACGCAAATGCATGATTGTCAACCTGACTGACAACGGCTGGGAAATTATTTATCATCGCGCTCATGCCCTCTTGGCTGCCCAAGTGGCTGGGCATTGGCAGACACCCGACGATACAGCCCATTTAGTAGATACGATCGCGGCAATTGCCCATCATGACGACCTAGAGCGCGAATGGCAAGGCGACCATTTGACCAAAGCTGGTGCCCCGTTTGACTTTACCTTGGGCGAGGAGCTGAAGGTGCCGCCACTGTACGAGCATGTAGAAAACGCCCTCTATCGCGGACGATGGGTGGCACTATTGGTCTCCATGCACATGAGTTTCCTGAGTGAGGGACGGCGGGGTGAGTTGCCCGAACTCGATGAGTTTTTGGATAAACAAATCGAACTGCAATCAGCTTGGCGCAAAAGCTTGAAAGTAGCCAAAGCCGATGCCCAAAAAGCCTACGATATGATGCAGTGTTGCGATCGCTTATCGTTAATTTTATGTCAGCGTCAGATTCCCGATGGCGAACGATGGCTCGAAATTGCCAACGGGCCGACAGGCGAACAGCACAATCTTTTACAGCGTGGCAATAAGACACTTACCGTTAAACCGTGGCCGTTTACAGTGACAGAATTTAAGCTGCGAATCGATGCTTCTTATCTAACTCAGATGAAATTTGATAGCGATCGAGAATTGGTCACAGCCTTACAACACGCACCAATTGAATCGATCGAGTGGACTTTTGTGAAATAGCAATCTTCAATTACATATCTATTTTTTACCTTAACTAACTATGGATAGCAACTTTTTCGACAGATTTTTCCGAGATGCTAATGGCGAAATTATCATCGCTCAGATGCCGAATTTACCGATTATTGTTTGGCTGATAGCTACTTTAGCTAAATTAGCATGGCTCTCTCGGCTAAACAGTGTAAAATGTAGCGACAGCTACATTTTACACTCCTCCTGAATATGGATTTTCACCTGAATTCTTTATTGAACTTACCGAATACCACCGTTTTCACTTGTTCTAAAGAAGCTGGATTTACA
>NZ_JANPLS010000401.1:0-4912 GCF_031422475.1 Chamaesiphon sp. VAR_48_metabat_403 | reverse complement strand
ATACCCATTGACCGGGATAAATTCATCCGCTAATCGATTCCCCAGGGTGATCGTTCCCGTTTTGTCGAGAATCAGGGTGTTGACATCACCACAGGCTTCTACCGCCCGTCCAGATGTGGCAATTACATTAAACTGGGCGACTCGGTTCATTCCGGCAATGCCAATCGCACTTAGCAAGCCACCAATTGTCGTTGGAATCAACGCTACTAGCAATGCTACCAGAATCGCGATCGCAACTGGAGTTTTGACGTAGTTTGCCAGGGGTGAAAGCGTTGCGACGACGATCAGAAATACCTGAGTTAGGACAGCCAGAAATACCGTTAAGGCAATTTCATTCGGAGTTTTGGAACGCTTGGCACCCTCAACGAGGGCGATCATCCGATCGATAAAGCCTTGTCCCGGATCGGCGGTAATCTGGATGGTTAATTCGTCGGAAACTACTCGCGTCCCCCCGGTGACGGAGCTGGCGATGTCGGTTCCGGGCTGTTTTAAGACTGGCGCGGATTCTCCGGTAATTGCCGACTCATCGACAGAAGCCACCCCGGCAACTACTTCGCCATCGGCGGGAATCATCTCGCCGAGTGCGACTTTGACGCGATCGCCTTTCCGTAGTTCGGTGGAGCTAACTTGCGCGATCGTCCCATCTGGTAAGACTTTGCGGGCGGGTGTATCGGATCTACTCGATCGGAGGGTATCGGCTTGGGCTTTACCGCGTCCTTCGGCGACGGCTTCGGCAAAATTGGCAAAAATAACTGTCAGAAATAAAATAATCGTAATCGTGCCATTCAAGATCCGCTGGGAACCAGTATCGGCGCGAACGGTACCGAATAAATTGGGGTCGATGGTAACTAGCAAAGTGACGATCGTCCCGATCCAGACGAGGAACATCACCGGATTACCGATCGCCGTGCGCGGATCGAGCTTGACAAAAGCGTCGCGTACCGCTCTTTTGTATAAACCTGCCATTGCCGCCTGTGGAGCCTGTCGGTTCGGCTCTCGCATACTACCAGGAGTCTGTGGAGATCGATCGGATTTGGATTCCATAATTTATCTACCTGTGGTGGAGCTAGTGTGTCTGTTGGAGATGCCGCGTAGTCCTTTACCCCACCCCAGCCCTCCCCTTATAAAGGGGAGGGAGCCGGAAAGCCCCCCCTTTATAAGCAGCAGGGTGGTTTCATACCCCAGAAAAAAATCTTTCAGTTCACTTCAGTGAACTTTGGCTATTAGCCCCGAATTCATTCGAGGGCGGTTGAGGACTAAGCAAATGGGTGTTTACATTTTCCTTTTCTTGTATGAAACCACCCTGCCTTTATAAGGGGGGTTGGGGGGTAAACCAACCTCAAACGAAGTCTAGCGAACTTGTGTATACTCGTGAAATGGATTGGGGTAAGCCCACCCGAAACGAAGTCTAGCCGATCGGAAACAGGACGTTGGACATCAATCTACTTGCCCAATTGAAAACCCTCGGCAATCGGCCCCAGTGCCAGCACGGGAAAGAACGTCAGTGCGCCCATAATTATCACTACGCCAGCGGTGACTCCGGTAAATAGCACGGTATCGGTGCGTAAGGTACCTGTAGTAAAGGGTACGGGCTGCTTTTGGGACATGCCTTCAGCGAGTAGTAGTAGCGCGATAATCGGGATATATCTGCCGCCGAGTAAGCTAAATGAGGTACTGAGATTCCACCATAAAGCTGTGGGTGCGGGTTGACTGTCGGCTAATCCTTCAAAGCCAGAACCGTTATTGGCAGTAGCCGAGGCATACTCATACATCACTTGGGCGAGTCCGTGAAAGCCGGGATTGCTAATGCCAGCTAGTTGTTCGGGAAATGCCATCGCGATCGCGCCCGGAATTAACACGAACAGCGGATGTACTAACAACAGCAAAAAGCTCGTCAATACCACTTCATTTTTTTCAATCTTGCGCCCCAAAAATTCGGGTGTCCGTCCGACCATCAATCCGGTGACGAATACTGCCAAAATTAGGTAACAGAATAGATATGCCGTTCCCGTGCCTTGTCCGCCCCAAATAATTTGGAGGAACAGATCGGATAGGAACACAAACCCCCCCGCAGGCATAAATGAATCGAGCATTCCATTCACAGCACCAGTCATCGTGCCCGTGGTGGTAACAGCAAATAGCGCAGATTGCGCCCAGCCAAATCGGACTTCTTTGCCCTCTAGATTGGGCTGAACGCTACCCAAAATTGCGTTGACTTGCGCGTTACCGTTATACTCGCCGATCGCGGTCACAACGATGAATGTGACGTAGAGAATAAATACCATCCCGAAGACTAACCAGGATTGCTTGCGATTATTGGCAATAACGCCGTAGGTGTAAATCATCGAAGTCGGAATCGAAATCATCGTCAAGATTTGAATCAGATTGGTAAGTCCATTCGGATTCTCAAACGGGTGAGCGGAATTGATTGCAAAAAAGCCGCCGCCGTTTTCACCTAATTGTTTGATAATTTCAAAATGCGCGACTGGCCCCAACGCGATCGCCTGACGAATATTGGGGTCTTCTAAAGTCGGTACTATTATCGGCCCCGATAGGGTTTCGGGTACGCCAGCCGCCACAAACGCGATCGCACCGACGATACTAATCGGCAATAAAATTCTGGTAATTGCCTGAGTCAGATCGACATAAAAATTACCTAAAGGTCTACCAGTCAATCCGCGAATAAAGGCGATCGCGACCGCAATTCCCGTTCCGGCGGAAGTAAAAAACATCAAGCCCAATCCCAACGTCTGGGAGAAATAACTATAAGTAGTCTCACCAGAATAGTGTTGTTGATTGGTATTGGTAATAAATGAAATTGTCGTGTGTAGAGCTGTGTCCCAGGTTGGTGTGCCCAAACCCGTCGGATTGAGCGGCAAGATTCCTTGCAGCATCAAAATTGTAAATAGCAATATTGACATGGCGAGATTGCTAAACAAAATCGCGCGGGCGTATTGCCATCCCGTCATTTGTGTTTGAGGATTGACACCACTGAGGTTAAATAGCAGGCGTTCGATCGGGTTTAATCCTCGATCTAGCAGTGTCCTCTCACCCAGATATACTCGTGCAATGTAACCGCCAAATATGGGCGTAATCGCCACAATCATGGCTAATGTCAATCCAATTTGAATCCATCCCTGGAGCATAGGTATATCTTCCTTATCTGCGTCGGCGATTACCTACGACGAAGCGCGGCTACACCAACGATTATTTGTAAATGTTGAAGCTTTTTATCACTTTTGAATAAAGCTTTAATTACTCTCATCGTCCCGTGTTTCTATTTGCTTGTAAAGGTATATTTTATTGTTTAGATCTCTAAATATCGCGATCGAATGGGTTTGAGCTATAATTTTTGCCCAACTGTTTAAGCTGTGTTTAGATCGTGTTTAGGATAATAATTTAAGCTTTAACTTATCATATTGTTTAGAGTCTATTGACAAATAGGTCGAATATCTATCTAAAGATAGAACGATCGAAGTAAAGCTATGATAATAATCTATAGTTTCGATAAAATAATCTGAGCTATTCGGTAAAAGTAGCTGAGGAAGCAGGTACGATTCTCTCTCATGAGAGGCTACTTGTGGTGAGCGTAGTCGTAGCGTAGCGTCTCCGTAAGGAGAAGATCGAAGTAGCCAATTTGGGGATACTCGATGGTTATAGCTACACTAAATAAATCGCGCTTTAAATATTTGGATTATGTCAATGCGAACGTCATCGAATTTATTACCTTCGCGTTGGTGTCGTCTTAACTTTGGGAAATCCCCAATATTTTGGGCGACGATGGGATTATTTGGAATAGTATTTACATTAGAGATGCTAACGCCGCCCGATTATGTGATGGGCTATCTTTACATCCTGCCGATTTTGGTAACCACGCCAGCACTAGATCGTCGTACCACGATCGTAATTACGACAATTGCTGTCGTCTTAACGCTGCTCAATATCTGGATTCCCGGTAATCGGGAGATCTCTTCAGCAATGGTGACAAATCGGTTAATTACGGTATTTGCACTGATTGTCACTGGCATTTTAACCGATCGCAATCACCAGATCGAATCAACACTGGCACAACAGCAAGCCAAACTCCAGGTGCAATCGAAATTATCCAGCCTGCGTGAAGATTTTACATCGACACTGGCGCACGATCTTAAAACCCCGCTTTTAGGTGCGATCGAAACCCTCAAAGCCTTTGCCAGAGAGCAATTTGGAGCAGTGCCGCCCAAACAAAAAAGCGTCCTCGATACCACGATCCGCAGTCACCAGATGAGCCTCAAACTAATCGAAACCTTATTAGATATCTATCGCAACGATCTGATCGGACTCCAACTAGATCTTAACCCGATCGATCTGGCGGCAATCGCCGAAGCCACCACCACCGCACTACTAGATCTTGCGGCGAGTCGCCGCGTTCACATATCATTAAATTACGGGGAATCAGATTTTCGCCAATTTTTGTGGGTAAATGGCGATGCCTTCCAATTGCAGCGAGTGTTTGCCAATCTTGTTACCAACGCCATCAATCACTCGCCCCGTGGCGCAAAAGTAGCAGTCGTATTGGGTACGCAAGCTGGGGAACGGGTAGTAAAAATTGTCGATACAGGCGCAGGAATTCAACCCGATGAAATGCCCCACCTATTCGACAGATTTTACCAGGGACAAAGCAATCGTCAAGCCAGCGGATCGGGATTGGGTTTATATCTATCGCGTCAAATTATCGAAGCCCACAACGGCACGATTTGGGCAGAAAATCGCTCTCCACAAGGTGCAATTTTTGGGTTTCGACTCGCCGCAATTAATCCTCCAGCACCTTAAAGGTGTTTGCATGAAACTAGCTTCGTTCGAGGTTGAATTTGGGCCCCAACCCCCCCCAAAACGACCAGGGCCTAGTCATTAAAAAAAAAAGTGTTTATTT
>NZ_JANPLS010000400.1:0-39735 GCF_031422475.1 Chamaesiphon sp. VAR_48_metabat_403 | reverse complement strand
CGATTCCAAAGATGTATGTCAGACCGATTTCCACCCGCTTGTCGCGAGGGAGGTCTACGCCTGCTATCCGTGCCACACTTGTTTCTCCACTATACTTTGCTCTCGATTTTGAATCGATGGCTCGATGAAAAGGTTTGGTTTGGAACTAGCGCAACTCGCCCAATCCTTACTCTCATCAGATCCCAGTCGATCGTCATAGGTACCGATAACTAACTAGCAACTTGGACTAGTTATCTTAACCTTGACGTTGTTTATGTTTGGGGTTGGCACAAATTACCATCACCCTGCCACGTCTACGAATGACGCGACACTTTTCACAAATCTTTTTGACAGACGCTCGAACTTTCATGTCAATTTGGTCAACACTGCAAGCTTAATATTATAACATTTTTCAACTAATTGTCACCTGCGATCGCATGACAATTTAACTGGAGACGATCTGCCAGATGGAATCCGCCCTGAATTTGGTTCTCAAATCTCCGCAGATAATTACTTCTTATTCCGCAGTCTGTATGTGATGCGCCCTTTACTAAGGTCGTAAGGAGTGAGTTCGCATTTGACGCGATCGCCAGGAAGAATTTTAATATAGTTGCGACGAATTTTACCGGAGATATGGGCTAAGACATTAAACCCATTATCTAGATCGACTCGAAACATGGCATTAGGCAAGGATTCTGTCACCGTGCCTTCCATTTCAATCAAATCTTGTTTAGACAATTAATATTTACCTCAATTAGGATAGTGGACAGTGGGTATTGAATAGTTCTATTTTAACAGGGGCAAGGAGTGGTTGTGTTTTCGATCGGATCTAAAGCCGAGAATGAATTGTGAGTGGCGAAGATCTACCCACAAATCTCTAATTAACCAGAGCTTCTAAATGGTGAGTAACTTCTGCCAATTCGCGATCGCCGTCAACGCTGCGTAAAACGCCCTTGTGCTGGTAGTAATCGAGGAGGGGGGCTGTTTGCTCGTCATACACCACCAACCGCCTGCGAATCACATCCTCGGTGTCATCAGGGCGATTTTGAATCTTGGCACGTTCTAGTAATCTCAGCACCAATCGATCTTGAGGTACGCCTAGATCGATCGCTAAATCATAATTTTGACCGATTTCGGTGAGTAATCGATCGAGAAATTCTGCCTGAGCGACATTGCGGGGAAATCCGTCTAAAATCCAGCCTGCATTGACGGCATCATCTTGACTCAGCCGTGCCCGAATCATATCTAAAATTAGTGAATCGGGGACTAGTTCGCCCTTATTCATATAAGATTGGGCTTGGATGCCAAGCTCTGTCTGCTCCTTGACTTGAGCGCGGAGAATATCCCCAGTCGAGATGTGTGGGATACCGCAGGATGCAGCTAAAATTTGGGCTTGGGTACCTTTACCCGCGCCAGGAGCACCGAGAAAGATCGGTCTAGTCATAATTTAGGTGTTAGGTCTTAGGCTTTAGGTGTTAGGCAATGACAGCAGGAATTAGGATGATAGATTCAAAGGCTGTCAATTTACAACATTCTCATCCCTAAAGCCTAATCCCTAAAGCCTAAAGCCTAATCCTTACTGTTAATCATCCCTTCATAACGCTGAGAGATTACCAAGGTTTGAATCTGTTTAGCAGTATCGATCGCCACACTAACTAAAATCAAGATCGAAGTTGCACCAAATCCTTTAAAAATTGCGCCGACATTCAGCGCGCTTTCAATGGCTGTCGGGACAGTAGCAACGATGCCTAAAAAGATCGCACCCAGTAAAGTCAGGCGAGAGAGAATCCCTTCAATATACTTACTAGTAGCAACTCCAGGGCGAACGCCGGGGATACTCGCACCCATTTTCTTGAGGTTTTGAGCCATATCAACTGGGTTCACTACTAGCGAACTGTAGAAATAGCTAAAAAACACGATTAAGACAACGTAGAATGCCACATAACCGGGCGTTCCGGGCAGTAAGAAAGTAACTATTTTACTAATGACTTGACTGACTGGGCTGTTGGGATCGCCTTTACCCGCAAAAGAGGCTAAAGCACTAGGTAAAACTAATACCGAAGATGCAAAAATAATTGGCATTACGCCACCCTGATTGAGGCGGAGCGGCAAGTAGCTGGTACGTTCGCGTTGGATTCTCCGTCCGACTTGACGACGAGCCGAAATAATCGGAATGCGACGGGTACCTTCTTGCACGAATACGATCCCGACTGTCATTACTAAGAAAACTGCCAGTAACGAAACCGTCCGGGTGAGAATCGAGCTATCGCCACTTTGTGCCAGACTGAAGGCATCCCCAAAGGTTTTGGGAAGTACGGCAACAATGTTCAAGAAAATTAAGAGCGAAGCACCGTTACCAATGCCACGTTCGGTAATCAGTTCTGAAATCCACATCACAAACATCGAGCCAGCAGTCAGAGCCATTACCGTGCTGACTATAAAGAAAATTCCTTGATGTCCGGGGAGTGCGTAACGTTGGAGCCACAGTGCGAGTCCGATACTCTGGGCGACACCCCAGCCGAAAGCCACATAGCGAGTAATTTGAGAAATCTTCCGCCGTCCAGCTTCACCTTCTTCTTTTTGGAGTTTTTCCAAAGAGGGCAGGGCGGTTGTTAATAACTGAATGATAATCGAAGCATTAATGTAAGGGGTAATTCCCAATGCAAAAATCCCGACGGTGGATAATGCACCCCCAGAAAAGATATCTAAAAAGCCAATTACCGAGCTGTTTTTGATATCGTTGGCGAAAGAGAGTCGATCGATCCCCGGCACGGGAATAAACGTACCCAACCGCGCTAAAATCAGCAAGCCGAGGGTGACCAAAATTCGACCTCTCAAGCCAGCGGCTTGAGCCATCTGCACAAATGTCTCTTGGGCAGATGGGGCTTTTTCTCTACTAGCGTCCATCTAAAATTACCTCTAAAAGTTTAGTTAATGTGAAGTCTGAAATATAAAGAACTGTTACCATTATGCATTTAAGTATACAATTCTCTTGCTAATTATGGCGATTTTATACTAAGAATCCAGCACCGCCAATTTAATTTTAAAGGCAATGCTGGAGTCAATCTAGCTTATTGTTGGCGAAAATCGGCAAGCATCTTAAATAACTTCGCAACTACCACCAGCAGCTTCGATCTTCGTTCTCGCACCAGTGGTGAACGCAGCCGCTTTACAAGTAAGTGCAACTGTGAGTTCGCCGTCACCCAATAGCTTCAATGGGCCGTCGTTAGTAGTAACGATTCCGGCTGCCATTAAGGTTTGGAGGGTTACTTCGCTATTCGCGGGGAGTACGGATAGTTTGCTAACGTTAATAACTGTATATTCCTTCTGGTTAATCAGCGGGAAGTGTTTTAATTTGGGCAACCGCCGATAAAGCGGCATTTGACCACCTTCAAATCCAGGGCGAGTGGGGCTACCAGAACGGGATTTTTGACCCCGCATTCCGAAACCGCCACTGGCACCTTGTCCGGCTGCAATACCACGACCGACGCGGCGTTTGCGGTGTTTAGAACCCGCTTTGGGTTTTAGATCGATTAATCTCATGTTAGTAATTAGGGAATAGGGGATAGGGGATAGGGGATAGGGAGTTGGATGAATTAAAATTCACGATCTCATATTCCTTTTATCCCCTAATCCTTCGTTTAAAGTAAGAACAGCTTTACCAGCGTAGGATTTTAGGCGATCGAGGTTAGTAGTCAAGAGGTCGTAAACTAATTTACTATCCCCTATTCCCTATCCCCTATCCCCTCGTAAATTATGCAAATAAGTCAGCGACAGTTAAGCCGCGATCTTCGGCAACTTGATTGAAGCTGCGGAGGGTTTTGAGCGCGTTGACTGCGGCGCGGGCGTTATTGAGTGGGTTGCCCGAACCGAGTTGTTTGGCGAGGATATTTTTGACTCCAGCGAGTTCTAATACCGTGCGAACTGCACCACCAGCAATTACTCCGGTACCGGGAGCTGCTGGGCGCATCATTACATTAGCACCACCGCCACCACCGACGATCGGATGAGGAATGGTATTAGATTTGGTTAAAGGAATGGTAATTAAGTGTTTTTTACCATCGGCTACGCCTTTACGGACTGCACCGATGACATCACTGGCTTTACCAACACCAACACCAACTTCGCCTTTTTCGTTACCAATTACGACGATAGCGCGGAAGCTGAGTTTTTTACCACCCTTAACTACCTTGCTCACCCGGCGGATTTGAATCACCCGCTCTTGATAGGTAATTTCCTTTTCTTCTTTTTTGCCTCTGCCGCCGCCTTTACCACCACCGCCGCCTTTACCGCCGCTACCGCCGCCGCGACGATCTCCGCCACCGCTACCGCCACCGCGTCGATCCTGTTGTTCTTGTGCCATAATCTGATATTTGGATGAGTTACGATTAGAAATTCAAGCCAGCTTCACGCGCAGCTTCAGCTAGAGCTTGGACGCGACCATGATATAGATTACCACCACGATCGAATACTACTAGTTCGATTCCTTTTGCTTTAGCACGCTCGGCGAGTAATTTACCGACTTCGGTGGCTGCGGCAATATTACCACCACTGCTCAATTTTGATTTGAGTTCGGGTTCGAGACTCGAAGCGGCAACTAAAGTGTGTTGCTCGGTATCGTCAATTACCTGAGCGTAGATGTGTTGCAGCGATCTGAATACTGCCAACCGGGGGCGAGCAGTCGAGCCTTTGACATCCTTCCGCACGCGACGATGGCGGCGTTGAACGGATTCTTTACGAGTTAGTTTCATGTTATATTCTATTTCTTCCCAGATTTACCAGCTTTACGGCGGACGACTTCACCTTCGTAGCGAATACCCTTACCTTTATAAACTTCTGGTGGGCGTACGTCGCGGATTTTGGCAGCAGTGTTGCCGACTAATTCTTTGTCGATACCACTAATAGTTACACTAGTGTTTTTTTCTTTAGGAACTTCGATCGTAATTCCCGCTGGTGGATTAATTTTGACGGGCAAACTGTAGCCGACGTTGAGAGTCAGGACGTTGCTATCGACCGCAGCCCGATAACCGACCCCTTGGATTTCCAATTTCTTTTGGAAGCCAGTGGAAACACCTTCGACCATGTTGGCAACTAGCGTCCGACACAATCCATGTCGTTGACGAGCGGGGCGAGAATCGTTAACCCGGTTGACCATCACCATTTCGCCTTCCATGACGACGACGACTTCAGCGGGAAGCACACGCGAGAGTTCGCCTTTTGGCCCTTTGACTACTACCGATTGACCATCAATACTGATGGTGACTTTGGCAGGTAAAGGAATTGGACGTTTACCAATTCTAGACATAATTAATATTTACTCCTTGTCAATGAAATCGCGATGCTAAAGTGCAGGTCGCGGTGTGAATATTTGAGCCAGGGGAGTAGGATTTAGTACATATAAAGTGACTAATTCAGGAAAAATCGCAATGAGATTTCTACTTACTGACTGCTAGATGAGAGTTACCAGATATAGCACAGGACTTCGCCGCCCACGCCTTGCTTGCGGGCTTCGCGATCGGTCATAATTCCACTAGAGGTGGAAATAACGGCAATCCCGATGCCACCCAAAACTTTAGGTAAGTCTTTATGGTTGGAATAAACGCGCAGTCCGGGCTTACTTACGCGTTTGAGCGCGGTAATAATTGGCTGGCGATTTTTGCCTTTGTATCTGAGCGTCAGGACTAATTTTTTTTCAATCCCTTCACCAACTTCTTCATACTCACCGACATAGCCTTCCTGTCTGAGGACAGTGGCAATGCTCCGAGTCATTTTAGTTGCTGGCAGATTGGTGGTTTGATGTTTGACGATGCTCGCATTCCGAATGCGAGTCAGCATGTCTGAGATGGTATCGTGTGCCGCCATTGGTTCTTTAGGGTGATTTGTGGTGTTAGCGATTAACTTGCGCGGAAGGGCATTCCCATTTCTTTGAGGAGGGCGCGTCCGGCTTCATCGTTATCGGCTGTAGTAATAATCGAAATATCCATCCCGCGAATTTGGTCGATTTGGTCGTACTCGATTTCGGGGAAAATCAGTTGTTCGCGAATCCCGATACTATAGTTACCGCGACCGTCAAAGCTTTTGGGGCTGATTCCTCTAAAGTCCCGAATCCGGGGTAGGGTCAGGTTGATAAACCTGTCGAGGAAGGCATACATCCGATCGCCCCGCAAGGTTACCATCACGCCGACAGGCATACCAGCACGGATTTTAAAACCCGCGATCGCTTTTTTAGCACGGGTAACGACTGGCTTTTGTCCGGTAATTTTGGCGATTTCCGCGATCGAAGATTCTAGCGCCTTAGCATTAGTCGCTGCTTCGCCCAATCCTCGATTGACAGTAATTTTAATTACTTTAGGCACTTGGAGCTTATTGGTATAACCAAATTGCTCCATCAGCTTGGGGGTAATTTGCTCTTGATACTTAGTTTTGAGTTGTTGTGCCACGATCTTAATTTATATGAGTTCCTGGGCTTGGTCAGGAAGAAAGCCAACGGTCATCGGTCTAGTAATGCAGATATCTTAATCGAGCTGTAACTAGTCGATAATCTCACCAGTCTTTTTCAACATCCGGACTTTTTTACCTTCAGCGTTGATGGTATAACCGATCCGACTAGCTACATTTTGCTTGGTCGAGTAGACCATTACTTTCGAGCTATGAATCGGTGATTCTGAGGTATCGATCCGACCGGATTCGCCTTCTTGAGCTGGTTTGACGTGCTTAGTGCGAATACTTACGCCTTTAACGATTACCTTGCTCAGTTCGGGGAAAGATTTGAGGACTTCACCGATTTTGCCTTTGTCGCTGCCAGAGATAATTTGTACGGTGTCGCCCTTTTTGACGTGCATCCGATGTTTTACTTTAGGTTTTTGTCTTGCCATTTTTTAGAGTACCTCTGGAGCCAGGGAAACGATTTTGGTGAAGCTTTTATCGCGAAGTTCGCGAGCGACAGGGCCGAAAACGCGAGTACCTCTGGGGTTGCCTTCAGCATTGACGAGAACGGCAGCATTGTCGTCGAACCGAATACTCATGCCACTATCGCGGCGCATAGTATGTCTGGTGCGGACGATGACCGCGCGGACTACTTCGGATTTTTTGACTGCCATGTTAGGGGTGGCATCTTTGACAACAGCGATAATGGTATCGCCGACACCGCCGTAGGTACGGTTACCCGCACCAAGGACGCGAATGCACATAATTTTACGGGCACCGCTATTGTCCGCAACGGTTAAATAACTTTCTTGTTGAATCATTTTGGTATAGGAGGGGAGCGATTCGCGCTCGTCGGGTTTCCCGACGGTTTAGCGAATCAAGACGGGGGAGCGGGGAGCGGGGAGAGCGGGGAGATTGTCTAGATATTTACGATTAGTTACTAGTTGTAAAACTATTTACTATTCACTATCCACTATCCACTCCGTACTCCACCACTCGCTAGGCTTTAGTACTAAGTATTTCCGCGAGCGTCCAGCGTTTGGTGCGGCTGAGGGGACGGGTTTCTGAAATCCTTACTCGGTCGCCTTCTTTACACTGATTTTCTTCGTCATGAACTTTGTATTTTTTAGTTCTGACGACGACTTTGCCGTATTTGGAGTGGGCGGAGCGGTTTTCGATCGAGACCACTGCCGTTTTTTGCATTTTGGTGCTGACAACGATGCCAACTCTTTCTTTTGCTGCCATTATGTGTTATTTACCTGTGGCTGAATGATGTGGACTATTAAACCTTAGCGGTTTTACGTTGGTGTTCCACGGTCAATAACTGCGCTAGTTTGTGGCGGTTATGTTTGAATTCGTGGGTTTTTTCTAACCGACGGGTAGCTTGTCTGAGGCGGAGGTCAAACAGATTGCGTTTGACAGCTACGATCTGAGCTGCTAGTTCTTCGTCGGTTAGGCTTATTACTTCGGCAATTTTGGGCAGAGCCATAACCTTAATCAGTTTCGTCTTCTAAATGAGCTTTGATAATGAATTTGACCTTAATTGGTAGCTTGTGCATCGCTAGACGCATCGACTCGCGGGCGATGTCTTCAGGAACGCCACCAATTTCAAATAAAATCCGACCGGGTTTGACTACTGCTACCCAATATTCAGGCGAACCTTTACCAGAACCCATCCGGGTTTCTGCTGGGCGCATAGTTACTGGTTTATCGGGGAAAATCCGAATCCAGATTTTACCACCCCGCTTGAGATAGCGGTTCATGGCTCGCCGACAGGCTTCAATCTGACGGGAGGTAATCCAGGATGGTTCGATCGCTTGAAGTCCAAATTGACCGAAGGCGATTTCATTTCCTCTGGTAGCCATACCAGTCATGCGTCCGCGTTGTTGTTTGCGGAATTTCGTTCTTCTAGGGCTTAACATTTTTCAATTCCTATCCTTCATCAGAGCGGTCATCAAACTGCTGACGGCGACGTTGTTGTTGGTTCTGCCGACGTTTGGGTTGAGCAGCAGTAGCTACTTCAAGATTTTCCTGTCCGGGGATAATTTCGCCCTTAAAGACCCAAACTTTAACACCGATGATGCCATAAGTGGTGTCTGCGGTTTTGGAAGCGTAATCGATATCGGCACGGAGGGTATGTAGGGGTACGCTACCTTCACGAGCTTGCTCTGTCCGGGCGATTTCCGCCCCGTTGAGCCGTCCGCCAACCTGGATTTTGATTCCCTTGACTTCGGCGCGTTGTGCCCGTTGAATCGCCTGACGGACGACGCGACGGAAGGATACGCGGCGAGAAAGTTGTTGGGCGATGAATTCCGCAATCAGCGCGGCATCGGCATCGACTTTAGCGATTTCGATGACGTTAATCCGAATTTGACGATCGGTACCCAATTTCTTGAGTAGAGCTTGGCGAATTACTTCGATGCCGCTACCTTGACGACCGACGACTACACCAGGGCGAGCCGTATGGATTTCGAGTTCGATTTGATCGGCTTTACGCTCGATCCGCACTTTAGAAATACCCGCAGTTTCAAGAGTTTTATCTTTCTCGATGTGCTGACGGATAATGTAGTCTTCTTTGAGAACTTCGGAATATTTTCGAGTATCTGCATACCACCGCGAACGGTGTTCTTGCGTGATACCGAGTCTAAAACCGATCGGATGAATCTTCTGTCCCATGTTATTTCTTTATATGCTCCCTAGTTCGTTTCCGCCACTGCCACGGTGATGTGACATGTCGGTTTGCGGATTTTATAAGCGCGACCTTGCGCTCTGGGGCGGAAGCGTTTGAGTGCAGGGCCACCATCGGCAAAGGCAGTCGAAACTACCAGCTTGGCTGGATTCATCCCATTGTTATGCTCGGCATTAGCTACAGCAGATCGCAAGACTTTGATAATCTCTTCACACGCCTTGTAGGGCATGAATTCAAGAATAATCAAGGCTTCGCGGTAAGAACGTCCCCGAATCTGGTCTAGTACGCGGCGCACTTTGAAGGGAGACATGCGAATATACTTCGCAACTGCTTTAATTTCTGTTTTGTTATCGATCGCCATAATTTTTCCTCTAGCATCCAGAGTCTAAAATTCAAAGTTAATTTGAATTATCTACCGGATTTTTTGTCTCCCTTTGAGTGGGAACGATAGTTCCGTGTCGGTGCGAATTCACCGAGTTTATGTCCGACCATTTGATCGGAAACAAAGACGGGAACGTGTTGGCGACCGTTGTGGACTGCGATCGTGTGTCCGACCATTTGCGGCAAGATCGTGGAAGCCCGCGACCAAGTTTTGATGACATCTTTACGACCAGATGCATTCATTTTTTCGACCTTTGTCATCAGATGATCTGCGACGAATGGCCCTTTTTTGAGAGAACGACCCATAATTTAGTTAAAAGTTAAAAGTGGAAAGTTGAAAGTGGGGGAGTGGCTGGTGAATAGTGGATAGTGAATAGTAGTTAGTTCGCTTTCAACTTTCAACTTTCCACTCTCCACTCTCCTAGTTCTGACGACCGCCTTTACCGCGCTTGGAAGATTTACGACGGCGGCGGATGATGAGTTCGCTGCTGGCTTTGTTCTTCTTCCGAGTTTTGTAGCCCAGAGTTGGTTTACCCCAAGGCGTAACTGGGCCGCTGCGACCGATTGGCGCGCGCCCTTCACCACCACCATGTGGGTGATCGCAAGGGTTCATGACGCTACCTCTGACTTTCGGGCGACGACCTTTCCAGCGGTTGCGTCCGGCTTTACCCGCATTGGTGTTCCGCGCTTCAGTGTTGCCAACTTGACCGATGGTCGCGTAGCATTCTTTCCGCACCATCCGGACTTCACCAGAAGGCATTTTCAGGGTCACATAGTCGCCTTCTTTAGCTACTAGTTGAGCCGCAGCACCAGCCGAACGGGCGATTTGGGCACCTTTGCCAGCAGTGAGTTCGACACTATGAACGGTCGTACCCAAGGGGATATTAATTAGTGGTAGAGCATTCCCAATTTCAAAAGGAGACTCTGGGCCAGTAATAATTTCCATACCAACAGTTAAGCCGACTGGATGGAGAATGTAACGCTTTTCACCATCTTTGTAAAACAGCAGGGCGATCCGTGCATTCCGGTTGGGATCGTATTCGACTGTAGCTACTTTGGCAGGAATATTGATTTTATCCTGACGGCGGAAATCGATAATCCGATAGAGACGTTTGTGACCGCCACCGCGACGGCGGCTGGTAATGACACCGCGATTGTTGCGCCCTTTAGCGCGGTGCTTGTAGTGAACCAGTGATTTTTCCGGCGTACTCGTGGTAATTTCAGCAAAGTCTGAGATTACGGTTTCGCGAGTACTGGGCGTATATGGCCGATAAGAACGGGTACCCATGATTTAGAGGTTAGGTATTAGGTATTAGGTATTAGGGGGAGACACAGGAGAGGGGGAACACAAGCTCAAAGCTACTGAATGTTTACTCCAAACTCTGAACTCCCAACTACTTAAACTTCGGGGAACAGAACGATTTCTTGACCCTCGACGATGGTGACGACGGCGCGTTTGTATTTGGGCTTGGCTCCGAGGAACTTACCGACGCGACGAGTTTTGCGGGGTAGATTTTGAGTACTGATCCCTTTAACTTTCACATCAAATAAAGATTCGATCGCGGCTTTAATTTGGGGCTTGGTCGCTTGGGGGACGACATCAAAAATATATTGATTGCGTTCCATTGCAATGGTGGCTTTTTCGGTGACGATGACGCTCCGAATTAGATCTGGTAAATCGCGTTCCTCAACTCTAATCGTCATTGTAAACCTCCTGGATTTTAGCGATCGCTTCAGCCGTAGCTACGATCTGGTCTGCATTCAGGAGGTCGAAAACGTTGAGTCCCGATGCAGAAATCATTTTGACATTGCCAATATTGCGAATCGACAGCAGCGTATTGTCTTCGACTTCTGCCACGATAATCAATACTTTACTATCAACTTCTACGCCCCATCGAGTCATCGCTTGGACGAACTCTTTGGTTTTGGGTTGAGCTAAATTAGTTGCAAAATCTTGAACGACGATCGTATCTTCGATCCGACTCATTACCGCAGTCCGCAGAGCCAATCGCCGCTCTTTACGGTTCATTTTCATGTTGTAATCTTTGGGTTTCGGTCCAAAAATTACCCCACCACCCCGCCATAGTGGCGAGCGAATCGAACCCGCCCGCGCGCGTCCGGTACCTTTTTGTTTCCAAGGTTTCCGTCCACCACCGCGTACTTCTGCACGAGTCTTCGCACAAGCGGTACCCTGACGGGCGTTATTTGTCTGCCGAATCAATGCTCTATGCACGATGTGAACGGCATTTTCTTCTTTAGCGACGGCGAGTTCGATGGTGGCGGAGCCAGCTTCGTTCCCTTGCCAGTCGCGGACGACGCAATTAGCCATAATTAATGTTTATCTCCCGATCCTACTTACTTAGATTACTTACCTACTTTGACTTCAGGCACAATCCGAAGTAGTGCGCCGGGTTTGCCAGGAACCGAACCTTCAATTAACAAGACGTTCCGCTCGACATCGATTTGCACGACGACTAGTTTCTTGATCGTGATTCGTTTGCCACCCAAACGTCCAGCCATTTTCTTACCTGGATAGACACGTCCGGGAGTGGTACCCGCACCAGTCGAACCGGGTTCGCGGTGATTTTTAGAACCGTGGGACATCGGCCCTCTGGCGAAGTTCCAACGTTTTTGCCAACCTGCAAAACCTTTACCGATACTGTTGCCAGTTACGTCGATAATTTGACCGACAGTAAAGATGTCTGGTTTAATTTCTTGACCGAGCGTCCAAGCATCGGTGCTATCGACCCGAAATTCTTGTAAGTGACGCAGTGGCGGAGCCTCGGATTTTTTGAGGTGTCCGAGTTCTGGTCGATTGAGTGCTTTTTCTTTGACTTCATCAAAACCCAGTTGGATGGAACTATAGCCATCGGTGGCTTGAGTTTTGATTTGGGTAATGGTGCATGGGCCTGCTTGAACGACGGTGACAGGGATTGCTCTACCTGTCTCTTTGTCGAAAATTTGGGTCATGCCGAGCTTGGTGCCGAGGATACCGATAGACACGGTTTAATACTTTTCCTTAAATTTGAAACATCAGGATGTGATGGACATCCACCGGCAGGCGCGTCCATCTGTGGGTTTGACTTAATTTACCAATCCAGTTAGCTTTAGCAGTAACGATTTCTGTGTTATCGCAGATCGTTACTGCGGCGGCAGCGATAAGTTTTCACTCGAAGCGCAATTTTAGAAGATCGGGTACCAATTGAGAATCGCTGTTATTGCTGGGAAGACTGGAACAGGTTGCTGCCTAGTATCTATCTCAGCCGATTCACTAGAGTCTCAGCTCGACGAGCTGGAAGTTTTAGACCACAATCTATAAGTCTACACTAGGAGATCGCCGTTGTCTATATATTTATTAATAGTTTTGAGGTAGGCAATGATGCCATCGTCACTATGATGAGATTGAGATCGATCGACCGCACCAATTTCAGTAGTACCCAATTTCAAAAATATGACATCACAGTTAGTGTTTAATTTAGCTAGTGGTTCTGTCTCCTGCGGCTTTACGCCTACGGCAGCTAAAGAATTACAAGCCAAGCTTCAAGAGATCGTCAACGCGCTCAAAGCCAAGACAGCCAACACTCCTGGCACGGTTGTCAAAGCCAAACCCACTCCCGCCATCGAATATCAATATACAGGCGATGTGTTTTTGGAAATATACTGCAATCCCAATATCTGGGCGAGTGTGTTCGTTGCCAAAATATCGATTACCTTGCGCGACGATCGGATTCGACTTAGTAGTGAAGCAGAATTGACGCGAATTATTGAAGATGTCGATCGATTTGTCTCACAGTTCGACTAACAACCGATTTTTACATAAATGCCGAAATTATGTAGCTCTTGGCTCAATGGCCCAGAGCGATCTTGTCCGAATCTCCGAGCGGTCGCATGTTAATGTTAAATCTAATACAAACGAGCAAAAATTGGATCGAAAACACCAAAATAGGTCATGATATAGTATCTGCAAATTTTAGTGCTTAACCCCCAATAATAGTATGAACATTAAAGCGATCGCCAGGATGAGCTGGTGCGGACTTATTTGTATCTGGTTATACCCACATCAATCATTCGCCCAAGTGCAGACTAAAGCTACCAAAACTAGTCCCGTTACTTATGAAGACGATCGGGTTAAAATCGTGGTTCAAGAGTGCAATCGCAAGCAGCAAGATCTGGTTTGTAGAGCAGTCTTAACTAGCAAGAGCAACGATCGCACTATCGATATCAATGGCGATAATATTAAGCTCGTCGATTTTGAAGGTAACGAATATTACCCGACAAGTTTGCGGTTTGCCAATCGATCGAGTGAAAACAACGCAATTAGAGCCGAATTGATTGAAAATGTTCCGGTGAGAGCAAGCTTTATTTTTACGAAAATACCTAGTAATCTAACGCAGATTGCCTTGCTCCAAATTCCACTCAGCGGGGGCATTAATACTACAGCTAAATTTCGGAACTTCAGTCCGGTCGTCGTCGCGCCGATCGTGGCCAAGCCGATTAAAACTCCGTTGCCGATAATTGCCTTATCAGATATAGTGACCGAGGTTAATACAGATCCTAATTTAGTTTGTCCCGATCGGACTAAAATTCTGTACCGAGCTATATCTAGAAGTTATTCAATGTATATTTGTGGGACTAAAAATCCGACTCATTATGTGGGACTTTCTAAAGATGGCTCACAAGGAATTACTCTGAGACTGCGCTATTACGATCGGACGCAATTTTCAGCAGATAATGGTGAAACTAATTATACGATCGCGGCTAATCGATTGACTATTCGCAAAGATAATAAGATCCTCCATCAAGAAAAGATTCAGGTTTTACAAGCCTTACCGGGAACGGTCGCAACTGAAGAGATAACTTCTAAAAGTAAGCAAAAAAGAAATGTTACTTCAAAAACTAGCGATACTAACCAGAACCGTAGTGCTACCGGACAACCTACTTCTAAGCCCAGAGCGAACCCCGATCGCTAAAAATGTTTCGATTTGTATTTTTTTAGAATCTAAATAGATGCAGACCAACTAATTGTGGATAGACTACCGATCTCTGTGTCAAATTTAGACATTAATCAAGCTCAATCTCAGTATAATCTTCTAAAGGTTGGCACAAATTCTAAATCGACTCAGTATTTTTACGTGGATTGACTAGACGATCGAAAGTCGATCGAATATAGTAATATTGAGGTCAAAATCTAAATGTTTGTATGAAAGAGGCGCAAAATTCTACTCAACAGTTACCATCGTTACCACCCGATCGTAACGTTGGCAACCCCAGTCAGCTAGCAATTTTGTATGACTCAATTCTCTCACCCAGAGACAAAGCCAACGACAAACATTCAGAAACCGAAGCACTGTACGCACATTCTTTGAGTATTTGCGAACGGCAATTTGGTGCCAACCACATTCATACCGCCCAAAACCTAAATAATTTGGCAGTTCTGTATGAATCAATGGGTAAATATACTGATGCGGAATCTTTATATGCGCGCACTTTATCGATTCGGGAAGAGCATTTGGGAGCCACTCATCCCTTTACCGTGCAAAGCTTAAATAATCTCGGTCTCTTATACGAATCGATGGGTCGCTATACGGATGCAGAACCATTTTATACTCGATCGTTGACCATTAGAGAAGATCGCTTAGGCGACACTCATCTCCAGACCGCACAGAGTTTATACAGCTTGGCGCAATTATATGCCGCGATGGGTCGCTATACCGAAGCCGAACCTTTATACATTCGCTCTCATGAAATTTGTCAGCGGGAACTAGGTGACAATCGCACCGATACGGCACAAAGCTTGAGTCATCTAGCAAGTCTCTACCTAGCAATGGGTAGATATCCAGAAGCCGAGCCTTTATATATTCGCGCTCATGCCATCTATGAATCGCAATTAGGCTCCAATCATCCCGAAACTGCTAGCTGTTTGCAAGATTTGGCAGGATTATACTTAGAAATGGGAAGAGATGAAGATGCCGAATCTCTATATATTCGCGCTCTGAAAATCTACGAACAACAAACAGGTGTCAACCACATCGATACGGTGGCTAGTCTTAATAATTTAGCTAATTTGTATGCCATATTAGAGCGATATCAAGATGCCGAAGCTCTATATCTGCGCGCTCTAAACATTTGCGGGCAACAATTAGGTGTCGATAATTTAGGTACGATTCCCAGTCTGAACAATTTAGCAGATTTATATAAATCGATTCAACGCTATGAAGAAGCCCAGCCGCTGTACGCACGCGCGCTAGAAATCTGCGAACGACAGTTGGGCGCACAGCACGCTCATACCGCTCACAGCCTGGGGCATTTGGGTAACCTGTACTACGAGATGGGCGAATTTGCCCAGGCTCAATCCTATCTAACGCGGGCATTAAATATTGCCGAACGGCAACTAGGGACAGAGCATCCTCATACCGCTCAAGTACTCAACAATTTAGCAAGTTTACATTATCGAACCGAAAATTATCCCGAAGCCGAGCCGCTATACGCAAGAGCACTAGGCATTTACGAGCGACAATTAGGGCAAGAGCATCCGCATACAGCCCAAGGGCTAAACAATTTAGCAGTATTGTATTATAAAACTGGAAATTACAGTGCTGCCGAGCCACTATACGTTCGATCGTTAGACATCAGACAGCGGCAATTAGGTACCAATCATCCCCATACCGCTCAAAGCTTGAACAACCTGGCGAGCTTATATTATAAGACGGGTCAGTATAGCAAAGCAGAAGTACTCTATACTCAATCTTTAGCAATTAGAGAACAGCAATTAGGTGGGGAGCATCTTCAGATCGCCACTAGCCTGAATAATTTAGCATTCGTGTACCAATCGATGCAACGATACACCGAGGCAGAACAACTTTACACCCGCTCATTGACAATTAGAGCGCAACATTTAGGCACAGATCACCCTAAAACTCAAAAAGTGCAGCTAGATTTTCTTGACTTTCTACAGCAAGTCGTGAATACTGGACAAGTCGATCGACTCTCTGATTCACCGCTAACTCAAGCTCTGCTCCAAAAAATGCGTGCATAAACGAGTAAATCGTCACAAACCAACGCAATTGTGTTGATTTGGATATCAAAAAGCTATAAAATTTTGCAAAATCAGCTCGATCGAGGGCTGGGAGAAGAGTACTAATGTGATATGATTTTGGGCAACAGGACACAAACGCTACATTGTTTACGCAAACCTCATCCGATCGCTTGCTACCTTTCAAATCGATCGGTACTTGCACTCAAAATTTAGATAATATCGAGCGAGACCCTATTTTAGACAACTAGCTTGTTAAGAAATAGTTAATATTGCCGATCGACCGACCAACACTAAACCCCTTGGGGATAGTGTATGGTAATTTACCGGAGTGGGCTTTGACGATCTTTTAGATCTCAGTCTCTCCCCCGCAACCTTCAGTTCACTGCCGTAAATTTCAGCGAAGGAGGCCGAAGTGCAGAATAAGTGTGTCAAAAATCGGAGTAGATCTAAACGACGGAGTATTTATTGCCCCATTCATCACTGTCATCTAGACAGTGTGAGTAAAAAATATTATTTGTTTGCCGACCGACCGGAACAGCTTGAGGCGAGAGGTATGGATAGCTTATCTGCCCGCATGTCGATCGAATTTCACACTACAATCTCGATTACTGGTGAATGGCTAGAGTCTTTTTGGTGCGATTGCTGTCAAGCTACTAAATGGTATTACGTATGTAAAACTGGCGATCGGACTTACGAACTATCGTTAGCTCCAGATGAACTCTGGCAGCGGGTGACTGGTGTAGTTCACCCAAATGGAAACCCTTCTGTGGGCGAGTTTACGCGCCGTGAAGCTCGTGTAAATTATTACCAAGGAGTTAAGGCTTTTAGCACCATTCGGTAGTTGAATGAGAACTAGCTTGAATTTAAGTTGTTTGTATATAAATATACCAGTTATTTATCTATTTAAGCTACCGTCTTTTTGCGGATTTAGATCGCCACAAATCGATCGACTCAGCAATTTAGGGCATCCTAAAACCTAAGAGCGCAAACTAGCAATCGCATTTTCGATCGTTATTACAGATTTTTCAATTAATTATGGATTCAGCCGATCGAGTAATATTAGTAACGGGTGGGGCTGGATATATCGGTGCTCATGCCGTTAAAGCCCTAGAAGCAAAAGGTTTTCAAGTCATTATCTTAGATAACCTCGTCTACGGGCACCGCGATCCTGTTGAGACCCACCTCAAAGCTAAATTAGT
This sequence comes from Chamaesiphon sp. VAR_48_metabat_403, assembly GCF_031422475.1. Classification (NCBI taxonomy): domain Bacteria; kingdom Bacillati; phylum Cyanobacteriota; class Cyanophyceae; order Gomontiellales; family Chamaesiphonaceae; genus Chamaesiphon; species Chamaesiphon sp. VAR_48_metabat_403. The sequence continues at coordinate 22,025 of NZ_JANPLS010000400.1, read as the reverse complement.
AGTCGGCGATATTAGCGATCGATCTTTTCTGGATAAACTATTTACCGATAACAAGATTGATGCAGTCATGCATTTCGCCGCATTCGCCTACGTGGGCGAATCAGTCACCGATCCGGCTAAATATTATCAAAACAATGTCGTCGGTACCCTGACGCTGCTCGATGCGATGCGCCAGCACGGGATCGATAACTTTATATTTTCCTCTACCTGCGCGACCTACGGCAACCCACAGTACATTCCCATTACCGAAGAGCATCCCCAGCAACCAATTAATCCCTATGGTGCGGGCAAGTTTGCCGTCGAGCGGATCTTACAAGACTACGATCCGGCTTATGGACTAAAATCGGTCATTTTCCGCTACTTTAACGCCGCTGGAGCCGATCCCGATGGCATGTTTGGGGAAGATCACAATCCCGAAACTCACTTAATTCCCCTAATCTTACAAGCCGCAGCGGGCAAACGCCCCGCGATCTCCGTCTTTGGCGACGATTACGAGACTCCCGATGGAACTTGCATTCGAGATTATATCCACGTTACCGATCTCGCTCAAGCTCACGTCTTAGGGCTAGAATATTTATTACAAAACCGCGTCAGCCAAATCTTCAACCTCGGTAACGGTAGCGGCTTCTCGGTTAAAGAAGTCATCGACACCGCCAAGCAAGTAACGGGCAAAGAAATCGCGATCGAACAATGCCCCAGACGAGCAGGCGACCCCGCCATCCTGATCGGGAGTAGTGCTAAAGCCCGTGAAATGTTAGGTTGGGCACCCCAATATGCAGACTTGACAACGATCGTCAAACATGCATGGGTTTGGCACCAAGTACGACATTTTAGTTAATGTGATTCCCCGTACACAAGACACCTTCGCTGACGGGTTTCGACTTCGCTCAACCCTCGGTTTGTCAGTTGATTGAGCGAAGTCGTTGGCGTAGCCTGCCATTGGTTGTGCCTACGGCTGCGGTATATTTATTCTGGGAAATTACCTAAGTACAGATCTGAAATTGATAAAGGAAATGAAAAGAGCGATCGTTTGTGGTGTTTCCGGTCAAGATGGAGCTTATCTAGCTCAATTGTTGCTCGATCGCGGCTATATTGTCTGTGGTACTTCGCGAGACGCGCAGATGTCTAGTTTTCGCAACCTTAAATCTTTGGGTATTGCCGATCGAGTCCAGCTAGAATCGATGTCTCTGACCGATTTTCGGAGTGTCTTGCAGGTGCTGACAAAGTTTCAACCAGATGAAGTCTATAACTTAGCAGGTCAAACTTCAGTTAGCTTATCCTTCGGGCAGCCAGTAGAAACGCTCGAAAGTATTGCGACAGGCACCCTCAACTTACTAGAAGCCGTTCGCTTTTTAGGTGCTGGCATTAAACTATATAATGCTGGTTCCAGCGAGTGCTTCGGGGACACTGGCGGCACTGCCGCCGATGAAGAAACACCCTTCCGACCCCGAAGTCCTTATGCAGTCGCCAAAGCCGCCGCTTTTTGGGAAGTAGCTAATTATCGAGAAGCTTACGGGTTATTCGCCTGCTCTGGAATTTTATTCAATCACGAATCGCCCCTACGTCCAGAACGATTTGTAACTCAAAAAATTGTCGCCGCAGCGTGTCGGATTGCTAGCGGTAGCAAAGAGACGCTGAGTTTGGGGAATATGCACATTCAGCGGGATTGGGGCTGGGCACCAGAGTATGTCGAAGCCATGCATTTGATGTTGCAACAAGACCAACCAAGCGATTATGTAATTGCCACCGGGGAAAGTTTCCGCTTAGAAGATTTTGTCGCCGCCGCTTTTGCCGCAGTAAATTTAGATTGGCGCGAACATGTCGCGATCGACAATAGTTTATTAAGACCGACAGATTTGGCAGTAGGTAGGGGCAATCCACACAAAGCCCAAGAAATTCTGGGCTGGAAGGCTAAATATAAAATGACTGATGTCGTCCGGATGATGAGTGCTGCTAAAGTTTAATCGTTGGCGGAGCCTCTCCTTTGGAGAATCGATCTGAATTATTATTAAAAAGCATATTTATGAGTGTCAAAAGTACAGGTGCTAATCCAGAATTAATTATTGAAGCTGGACGAGCCGAGCGACAGTATTGGCAAGATATCTGGCGGTACCGAGAATTATTTTACTTTTTGGCATGGCGGGATATTTTGGTACGCTATAAGCAAACTGCGATCGGGATTGCGTGGGCGTTGATTCGACCGTTTATTACAATGGTGGTATTTACAGTTGTATTTGGCAATTTAGCCAAATTACCATCCGAAGGTGTGCCTTACCCGATTCTAGTATTCTCGGCGATGCTACCTTGGCAGTTTTTTGCTAATGCTTTATCTGAGTGTAGTAATAGTTTGATTGGAAATGCTAATTTAATCTCTAAAGTCTACTTTCCACGATTGATCGTGCCAGTAAGTGCGATCGTTGTAAGTTTTGTAGATTTTATGATTTCTGGAATCATTTTATTAGGATTGATTGCTTGGTATAATTACGTTCCTAGTTGGCGAATATTAATGTTACCCGTGTTTATTGCGATCGCATTTGCAGCTTCGATCGGAGCTGGTTTATTGTTTGCATCTCTCAATGTTAAATACCGCGATTTTCGGTTTATCGTGCCATTCATCACCCAGATTGGACTGTATATTTCGCCAGTCGGATTTAGTAGTAGTATCGTCCCCGAACAGTACCGATTGCTTTATTCCCTCAATCCGATGGTCGGCGTAATCGATGGATTTCGCTGGTCGATCTTAGGTGGAGACGCAAAACTGTATTTACCAGGATTAGCGTTATCATTAGGGCTAATACTTATACTTCTAATCGTCGGAATTATCTATTTCCGAAAAATGGAGCGGACATTTGCCGATGTAATTTAAGTTTGGCAATTGGAGATATTAATCGAAAGCTGGAATAATAATTTATGTCTGACACCGTAATCAGGGTCGAAAATCTAAGTAAGAAATATATTCTCGGACATCAAAAACAGGAAAGCTATACAACTTTACGAGATTCCATCGCTAGCAGTGCAAAAAGTTTATTAAACCCATTCCAAAGAAAGTCGCAAATTTCAGATAGTAATTCTGAAGAATTTTGGGCACTCAATAATGTCTCATTTGAGATCGAACAAGGAGATCGAGTTGGGATTATTGGTGGAAATGGTGCAGGTAAGTCAACATTGCTAAAGATTCTGAGTCGAATTGTCGAGCCAACTCAGGGTAAAATCCGGATGGCGGGACGAGTAGCAAGTTTGTTAGAAGTAGGAACTGGATTTCATCCAGAATTGACTGGTAGAGAAAATATTTTTCTAAATGGTGCAATTCTAGGTATGGATCGTGTCGAAATTACTCGGAAATTTGATGAAATTGTTGCCTTTGCTGAAGTTGAAAGGTTTTTAGATACTCCAGTCAAACGGTATTCGAGTGGGATGTATGTTCGATTGGCATTTGCAGTAGCCGCACACCTGGAACCAGAAATTTTGATCGTAGATGAAGTATTAGCTGTAGGTGATGCTCAATTCCAAAAGAAGTGCTTAGGAAAAATGGAAGATGTCTCGAAGGAAGGCAAGACAATCATCTTTGTTAGTCATCAAATGTCTACAATCGAGCAGTTATGTCATAGAGTTATTTGGCTAAATAAGGGGCAGATCGTTCATCAAGGTGATGCATCTCAAATACTTTCAAAGTACTTGACGCAATCATCTTCAGATCGACCAATAGTATGTCTCGAACAACCAATCGAAAGAAAAGAAATTTTATTTACCAAAATAACTTTATTAAACAACCTAAATGAAGCATCGACAGAGCTAGATGTAAAATCTCCATTCACTATCAATTTAAATTACGAAGTTGTAGAAGCAATCACAGAGGTAGAAATATCGATACGGATTAAAACAAGTGAAGGCACTTCAGTATTTACAACAGTCTATTCTGATGCATCTGACAAACAAAAAATGGACAAAACTCCAGGTCTTTATCAGGCTAGCGTTCAAATACCAGAACTATTTCTCATGCCTGGCAGCTATACTATCAGCTTTGCTGCATTCCAGTTCAAACGGGTTTTTCGACTAATTAGTCGATATGATGACATGATTCGATTCAGAGTTTGTGAGACAGGTACAAAAATAGCAAAATACAACGATCATCGAAATATTGGTGTGATTTTAGTTGAACTTCCTTGGCAGGAAGAAAAGATTTACAATTAAAATATATGATTTTTTTAGGTAATAAATATGAATTGTAAGATTTGCAACTCTCTGTCAAAGTCAGTCTTTAAAAAGAAGATACTGGCAAAGTATGATGTTACATTTTTTAAATGTTCGAGTTGTGGTTTTTTGCAAACGGAAGCTCCTTATTGGCTTGAAGAAGCATATAAACTCCCTTTCACACCTCTAGACGTAACTATAATCTCACGTCCGACTATGCTGAGTCAGGTAACGGAAGATCTAATCGTTAAACATTTTAATTTTAAGAAAAAGTTTTTGGACTACGGTGGCGGGGTTGGCGTGTTGACTCGGATGATGAGAGATCGAGGACTAGACTTTTATCGGCAAGATAAATACGCTCAAAATCTGTTCGCTCAATATTTCGATATTTCTGATTTAACCAATGAAGAAAAAGAATTTGAGTTAATAACTTGTTTTGAAGTATTAGAGCATTTACCAGATCCCATGAAAGAGATTAGTGAGATATTTTCACTAGGTGACAATGTTCTTTTTTCGACGATGCTGCAACCATCTGAGTCGGTAGAAAATCTTGAATCTTGGTTCTATATTTTCGAGATCTGCGGGCAACACATATCTTTTTACACAGAAGAATCAATGAAGATAATTGCCGAAAGGTTTAATTGTTACTACTACCCGATGTGTGACGGTTTTCTGCATTTTTTCACACCCAATAAAATTGAAGAAATTGACTTAGCAAAAGCACCAGTCCAGATTCCTAAACTATCTTGGAAAATTAAAAACAAAATGGTGAGATCGATCGATAAAGCTTATCGCGTTCTCTTTGAAAAAGAGGTGCCAGAGGCTCCTTATCCACTAGCTTCTTTAGCGGAAAGAGATAGTAATTGGATTTTAGAGCGGCTCGACCAATAGTATCCATACTCAATTTTGAGTAGAAATGCACGATTTATAGATGCATGACCAAATATATTTTGGTTGGTAACAACGAGAGATAGTAATGAAAAATTTAAAAATTCTTGTAATAAATCATGCCATTCCTAAGCCTGATTGTAATGCTGGTGATAAAAGACTATTCGAGATTTTAAAGATATTCGCACAGCATCACACAGTCGATATTTGGATCGAATCAGAAGACAAAACACTTGCGGATCTCGATCGACAGAGATATGAAAATCTATTGGCGGATATCAACGTAACAAGGTTAACCGATAAATTAGGTGTCAAGGGAATATTAGCAAAATCTTATTACCATATCATCTTTTTCGAGTTTTATTGGATGGCAGGAGAATATGTAGTTTCTGCCTGTAGAAAATATCAACCCCATGCCAAAATTATTATTGATTCTGTCGATTTACACTTTGCTAGAGAATCATTGGCACTCAATCTAGGTCTGATTGCAAAGGAACAAGTCGAAGAGACAAAGAAGAAAGAATTAAATGCTTATGCAAGTGTCGATCTAGTTATCGCGGCATCAGAGCTAGATCGTCAACTTCTTCAAGAAGAAGACAAAAACCTGAAAATATTTGTCATTCCTATTATTGCGGCTATTCAAAAACAATCGATCGGCGATTCAACAGAGCTTATTTTTATTGGTGGGTTCAAGTGGTCTCCAAATATTGATGGCATTGTGTGGTTTGTGGAGCATATCTGGTCGGAGATCGAAGACTGTTTGCCAGATACAACTCTAACGATCGTTGGCAGTAATCCGACCCCAGAAATTCTCGAACTTGGTAAAAAACCAGGAATTAATGTTGTCGGGTACGTTCCCGATACAACTCCTTATCTTCAACGAGCTGCTATATCAATTGCGCCGCTTAGGTTTGGTGCAGGTATGAAAGGGAAGGTAGTTGAAGCAATGTCTTTAGGGCTTCCAGTTGTCACGACATCTGTGGGCGCGCAAGGACTAAAAGCTAATTCAGGCGAACATTTATTAATTGCCGATCTTCCTCAAGAATTCTCAACGGCTGTTATCGATCTATTAAAAGATTCTGCATATCGCGCCCAAATTGGGCTAGCGGGACAAAGCCATGCTAAAAAGCTCTTCTCTCCAGAGGCAGTCGAGATAGAAATTCAGAATATGATGAGTTCTCTATTTTCAGGTAACTTCAGAAAATTTCTCACGATCCCTTGGTTCGCAAATATAGTTAAACTTCGTGCTATCGATATATTTATCGACACGTTAAGAGCGACTGGTCTGATAAAAATAGTCAAAAGCTTGCGCGGGCTAAAGACGGTAGATCGTATTTAATTCTAAATGCTATCGATCGAACTATCTTTAGATAATTTAACAATTATGAGAAGTCGTTATCTGTCCTAATAAGCACCTAAACTATCATCTATTTTTATGACCTCAAACCCAGACATGAAAGCGATAGCATTTTACCTACCCCAATATCATCCCATTCCAGAAAATGATAAATGGTGGGGTAAAGGCTTTACGGAATGGACTAATGTTGCCAAAGCAAAACCTTTGTTTTCAGGACATTATCAACCACATCTGCCAGCCGATTTAGGCTTTTACGATCTCCGACTCCCAGAAGTTCGTCAAGCTCAAGCCGATCTTGCCAGAGCGCATGGAATAAGTGGTTTTTGTTATTACCACTACTGGTTTACAGGTAAGCGACTACTAGAACGACCTTTTAATGAAGTGCTCGCATCAGGGAAGCCAGACTTTCCTTTTTGTTTGTGTTGGGCAAATGAAACTTGGTCGCGGCGATGGTTGGGAGAAGAAAAAGATATCCTCAAACAACAAAGTTATTCCCCCACTGACGATCTCGCTCACGTTCGCGCGCTCCTGCCCGCTTTTGCAGACGATCGATACATCAAGATTAAAGGTAGACCTTTATTCTTAGTTTACAGACCACTAGATCTACCCGATCCGATGAAAACGGTAGACATTTTTAAAAATGAATGTATCAAAAATGGCTTGCCCGAACCATACTTAATGGGAGTAGACTCACACTGTCCTGGGTTTAATTTCCAAGACATTGGGTTTGATAGCACTTTGTTCTTTCAACCAAAACTTGGTGCAGTTCCAGACTTTATGAATGATAATCGCACCATCGCCAAATTAGCGAGAAATATCAAACTAGGAATTACGAGTTCGATACTGAAAGTATATGACTCTGTTGAATCGCGACAATTGATGCTAGGGCAATTGATTGAAGCTGCCCAGCTCGGTTTTCCATCCCATCCCTGCGTTTTTGTATCTTGGGACAATACACCCAGACGTGGCAAAAATGCGATCGTTTTAGTCAATTCATCTCCAGAAATATTTGAAGCTGCTTTGGCAGAAGTAGTTAGCTCCTTAATCGAAAAACCCCAGGACGAAAGGATCTTATTTATCAATGCCTGGAATGAATGGGCCGAAGGTAATCATCTCGAACCCGATCTTAAATATGGCACCCAATATCTGGAGGCAGTGCGGCGGGTGCTGTTAAAACCATCGCGGGAGGTCGTTAAATGCTAGCCAATCATTCCTTGCTTAAAGCGATCGCCTTCTATTTACCGCAATATCACCCGATTCCAGAAAACGACGAATGGTGGGGAAAGGGATTTACCGAGTGGACTAATGTTAGTAGAGCCAAGCCCCTCTTTCCCGATCACTATCAGCCCCATCAGCCTGCCGATTTGGGCTTTTACGATCTGCGACTACCCGAAGCTAGGCAAGCGCAAGCTGATTTAGCAACAGCTTATGGGATTCATGGGTTTTGTTATTACCATTACTGGTTTACAGGCAAGCGACTATTAGAGCGACCTTTTAACGATGTACTAGCTTCTAAAGAGCCAGATTTTCCATTTTGTTTGTGTTGGGCAAACGAAAATTGGACTCGTCGTTGGGATGGACTCGATCGTGAGATTTTAGCAGAACAGATTTATAGTGAAGATGACGATCGACGGCACATGCAATATCTGGCGCAAGCTTTTCAAGATCCGCGCTATATTCGGATCGATGGCAAGCCGCTATTTTTGGTTTATAAAGCCAGTCAAATTCCAGATCCGATCGCCACTGCGGCAACATGGCGAGATGAAGCTCATAAATTGGGTGTGGGTGATATTTATCTGGTAAAAGTTGAAAGCGGTGGCGAGAGGGAACGTAGCAATCCTCTCGATATCGGTTTCGATGCTGCGGTTGAGTTTCAACCAGATTGGGTACAGTTGGGACACCCGCTGCAAAGTGCGAGAAGATTGTGGCGGATCGCGAGATCGCTCAAACTGGCGGAACCTGCTTATGGCAATAACGCCATCTACGATTATGCAACGATCGTCGATCGGATGCTAGCAAAGCCATCAGTGTCGTATCCTCGGTTTTCTTGTGTTACTCCAGCTTGGGATAATAGTGCCCGCCGCAGAGAAGGTGGTGCCGCAATTTTCCATAATTCCACGCCCGAACTGTACGAAACCTGGTTGACTGCTGTGGTGCAGAAAGAGACAAGCGATCCGAATAGTAATGGCATTATATTTATTAATGCCTGGAACGAGTGGGCAGAAGGCAATCATCTGGAACCTTGCCAAAAATGGGGACATGCCTATTTAGAAGCAACTCAAAGATCTCTAAAAAAGGCATACTTGCATAAATAATCTAGACTCTCGATCGGCTGAGATTGGGCAATATTATTAAATTTCATACACAATGACACAACGATCGAAAACTTTAGAATTTTTAATTCCGTCCTATAAAAGACCTCAATCATTCGTTCGGGCAGTGTTGTCAGTTGCCTCACAAGTTGAAGAGCTAAATTTATGTGACAGAGTTAAGGTAACTGTAGTTGTTGATTGCAGCCCTAATATCGATCTTGCTGAGACGATCGAAGCTGTTGCCTCTTTTTCCCAATTTGTTAGCGTTCGGCAGAATGATAAGAACAAAGGAATGAGTCTAAATATCAGAGATATGGTAGCAGAATCTGTTGCCGATTTTTGTACGGTTCTAACTGATGACGATCTGCTTCAACAAGATAGCCTTAAAGAGATAATTGAGACAATCGATAATCTAGACAAACAGCGTACAGTAGGCTCTTTTTTTGTACCGAGATATTCTTATTTAGAAGATGGTTCTCTTGAATGTATTGTCTGCAATCCTTTTTCTGAAGATACAATAATCGATCCTGGATCGTTAAGTTCGCTTCGATATATGGAGAATGGATTCATCCTAACAGGAATGTTTGTTAACCCTAAATTCATAAACTTTGAACTTTGGGAAGACCATATTGAGAATAGCTTCTTTCCTGTCATTTATTTTGCCGATTTATTGTTAAACTATGAATCTCTGTTTGTAAATAAGAATTGGTTCGTACATGTTGTAAATAATGAGTGCCACTGGGATAGCTGGGGGAAAACCGAACGACAGAGAACTTTAAGGCTTTATAATGACTATATGAAAGCAGTAGCAGTATCATCCGAACAAGCTCTTGCGAGAGAATCGGGAATACTAAAGACCATCGATTTATGGAAGCAAGAGTTTCTTGCATATAAAAGTCAAATGAATGCTCTGCCCCCTCTCCTGATTAAAGAAAATAAGAATATTGACAGCTCGATGCGATCGAGAGTTCCATACATCCTAGCAATCGTTTATTATAGCCTTTCTAGATTTAAGTTTAATCTAAAAGAGTTAGTTTCTAAAATGAAAAATTTAACTAACAGTTTAATGCCATCTCAATAGTAGTTACGGTCCAGTTATCATAGTACGATTCTAACTAATTTATCCTAAAGTCGATCGACTAAATCCATCTAAGCTAATTCAACTACAATTCCTCAATTCTGCAATGAGCCTCTCAACCCCAGTTGCCTTCATTATCTTTAATCGTCCCGATACAACAGAAAGAGTCTTTGAGGCAATTCGTCAAGCGAAACCTCTGAAGCTGCTAGTTGTTGCAGATGGCCCAAGAACAGATCTACCTGGTGAAGTCGAAAAATGTGTAGCTACTCGTGCTGTAATCGATCGAGTAGACTGGGAATGTGAAGTTCTTACTAATTACTCGGATATCAATCTTGGATGTAAACGCCGAGTTTCTAGTGGGATCGATTGGGTGTTTTCGTTAGTTGAAGCAGCAATTATCTTAGAAGATGACTGTTTGCCAGCACCATCGTTTTTTCAGTTCTGTGAAACTTTGCTAGAAAAATATCGCTATGACGATCGGATCGTGCATATTGAGGGTACTAATTTACAGTTCGGTCAAACGAGAACGCCTTATAGCTACTACTTCTCTAAATATCCTGGTATCTGGGGTTGGGCATCCTGGCGGAGAGCATGGCAAAACTATGATGTGAATTTAAAAAGTTGGGAAGAATTCAAAAAATCTCAAGCAATTGAATCAATTCATCCCAATCCTTACGAGCAAAAATATTGGACGGAGATCTTAGATCGAGTTCATCAAGGCAAGATCGATACATGGGACTATCAGTGGAATTATGCCTGTTGGTCTCAGGGTGGTTTATCGATCGTCCCTGAAGTCAACTTAATTACAAATATTGGATTTCGTCCCGATGCAACCCATACAACTCATCAGAGTAATTTAGCAGCCTTACCACTATCCGAAATCTCACAGCTCGAACATCCACCGTTTATAGTCGCTCATCGTGATGCTGATGAATATATCTTCGATTGTCTGCTGGGTGGCAAAGTAATGGAAGCAGCAGATTCTTTAGCTGGCAAGGTTCGTACCAATCTATCAACCCTAAAGCGAAGACTTAAAAATTTAGCTGCCGATCCAATGAGCTTGCCCGATCTACTGCGTCGTAAAATCGGTAACTCCATCTATTAAACAACCCAAAAAATAGATTATTAATACATAGTGAAAACATGTTTAAAATTGGAGCTAAAATTTTCTATCGCATAGCATCTAAACTAGAAGAGCGATCGAAGCCATCTGTAGATATTGCCTCGATCGTAATTCACGAATCATCTGTTTTTTCTTTAGATAATCTCACCTATAAAGCAGGTTCTACCGTAGAGATCGATCGAGATACTCAAGTTTCAGGTCGGCTAATTTTCGATCGAGAAAATGCCAAAATATCGATCGGTCAGCGTTCGTTTATCAATGGCGATCTAATTGCTGCACGAGAAATCTGGATTGGTAGTGATGTAATGATTAGCTGGGGAACGACCGTCGTCGATCATAACTCCCATGCAATTGCCTTTTCTCAACGAGCTAATGATATTACTGACTGGAGAAATGGCAAAAAAGATTGGAGCAATGTTGCTTGTCTGCCCGTGCGGATCTCAGATAAGGCTTGGATTGGATTTAATGCCATCATCCTCAAAGGAGTTCAGATTGGAGAAGGTGCGATTGTCGGTGCAGGCTCGGTAGTCACTAAAGATGTTGCCCCCTGGACGATTGTCGGTGGCAATCCAGCAAAACTTATTCGGGAGATTCCAGAACATGAGCGTTAAGCAACTCACTTGGGAGGAAGCAGTACAATGGCTTCGCGACCAACCCGATCGAAAACAACTCGCCCAAGCCTGTTACTATGACGATCCGCTCCAAACTGCCGCAGAACGTTTTAGCAATAGTGAGGAATGGCAAGCCGTTACTCAACTGCTCAAAGATCGAATTCCTGGGCAAGTTTTAGACATCGGTGCTGGTCGGGGGATTTCTAGTTATGCTTTTGCAAAATCTGGTTATCGTGTAACAGCTTTAGAGCCAAATTCCAGTCAAATAGTGGGTGCTGGAGCAATTCAGACGCTAGCGGATAGTTCCTCTTTACCGATTTCCGTAGTCCAAGAATGGGGCGAAACATTACCATTTGCCGATAACACTTTTGATGTTGTTTATGGCAGAGCCGTGCTGCATCACGCTCGCGATCTAGATCGGTTATGTAAAGAAGCTGCCAGAGTTTTAAAACCTAATGGCTATTTTCTAGCTACTCGCGAACATGTTATTTCTAAACAGGAAGACCTACAGCAGTTTTTAGACTCTCATCCGCTCCATTCTCTGTATGGTGGAGAAAATGCCTATTTACTAGAGCAGTATACTAACGCGATTAATTTAGCAGGTTTAAAAATACACCGAACGATCGCCCCTTTAGAGAGTGTTATTAACTATGCACCAATGACCGAGATGGAATGCCAGAATTTATTTAGACCAGTCTCGATCCGGCGGTTGGGGCATCGATTAGGGTCTAAGTTAGCTGACATCAAAATGTTACAAAACTTGTATATCCGGTATGCCTCCAACAGGCTCGATAGTCCCGGTCGTCTGTATTCATTCTTAGCCGTTAAGCCATGATTGCAAGTAGCCAAGTCGTATTAATTACGGGTGTTACGGGATTTCTCGGTCGCTATATCGCACGCTCTTTTGCCGATCGAGGCTGGTCTGTGGTCGGTATTGGTACTTCTCCTCCAGAGAATGCACCGCTAGCTAATTTGGTGAAATACTACTCCCTGAGATTACCGAGTCCACAATTAAAGGAAATACTTCAGGATTATCCGTTCTCGATTTGTATTCATTGTGCTGGAAGAGCATCTGTTGGCTTATCCGTAACCGATCCTACCGCAGACTTCTACAGTAATACGTTGCTAACGCTGGAAATGCTCGATGCCCTCCGGCTGAATGCACCTCAATGTCGATTTATCTTTTTGTCTAGTGCCGCAGTCTATGGCAATCCGCAATCGCTACCGATTAGCGAAGAGCAGCCGACACAACCACTGTCGCCTTACGGTTTTCATAAGCTCCAAGGCGAACAACTATGCCTGGAATATGCAAAGATCTATGGATTGCCGACTGCCAGCGTGCGGATATTCTCTGCTTATGGGCCTGGTTTACGCCGTCAAGTCATGTGGGATATCTGCCAAAAGGCGATCGTGCAAAATGCTGTCAATCTTCAGGGTACGGGTCGAGAAAGTCGCGACTTCATTCACGCATTAGATATTGCCAACGCACTCTCGCTCGTTGCCACTAAAGCTCCAATGGCAGGCGAAGCATACAATTTAGCAACTGGCGAAGAAGTAACGATCGATCTGCTTGCCAGTCAGATTCTCGCATCGTTAGAATCTGACAATCTGCCACATTTCGATGGGATTGTTCCAGTCGGAAATCCACTCAATTGGCAAGCTGATATTTCTAAATTACGGGCACTCGGATTTAGTCCAGCAGTCTCGCTCGATCGAGGGGTTAAAACTTTTACAACTTGGTGTCGCGCGGAATTGGTAGGGGTATGAAACAGGAACGATTGCGAATTTGCTTACTAATGCAAGGCGGACTGGGTTGGATTGCGGGAATTGAGTATATCAAGAATATTGCGATCGCTTTAGGTAGTCTACCGCCAGAGGTGCGATCGACCTTCGATCTATTGCTACTTTGTAGTAAAACAACTAATGAAGATATTCAACAGCAAGTCAAGCCTTATTTAGACGAACTGCTGTATGAAGAAGATTGTCTCGAACCAATTAACCTTGTCAATCAAGTTTATTGGAAAGGAATAAAAATAGTATCTGGGCAACTTAGTCCCAGACTAGATAAATTTTTCAAAGCTAGATCGATCGATTTTGTCTATCCGTATCTGAGCAGTAATGCTGCAAATCAACCCTATAAGTCGGCTGACTGTATTTTCGATTTACAACACAAATATTTAACTAATTTCTTCAGTGCTGAGGATATTAGCGGTCGAGATAGTTGGTTTTCAGGAGTAGCAGATCGAGCTGGTACTATTGTTTTAAATAGTAAATCAGCCGAATCTGACATGCACAAGTTTTTTCCAGCAAGTATTGGGAAAACAAAAGTGCTTTGTTTTAAAACAGTCCCCATTCCCAAATGGTTTGAAGGAGATCCCATTCGAGTACAGCAGGAATATTGCTTACCAGATAAGTTCTTTTTAATCAGCAATCAGTTTTGGCAGCACAAAAATCATTTGATGGTATTTAAGGCTCTAAATCTGCTCAAACAAGATGGAATTTATCCTGTAGTTGTTTGCACGGGACATATATATGACAATAGAAAGCCCGATCATTCCGATACCATCTTACAAAGTATCCATAAATTAGGGCTGTCTCAGCAGGTATATTTGCTAGGTTTAATTCCTAAATTCGATCAGGTACAGTTAATGCGACGGGCAAGTGCGATAATTCAGCCCTCTTTATTTGAAGGTTGGAGTACGTTAGTAGAAGATGCGAGATTATTAGGTAAGTCAATTATCCTGTCAAATCTACCAGTACATATCGAACAAAATCCACCTAATAGTGCATTCTTTGAATGTGAATCTCCCGAACATTTAGCCAAACTCATGGGTGAATGGTGGGAAAAACTCCATCCTGGCCCCGATTTAGAACGAGAGGCGATCGCGATCGAAACTGCCTCGATCGAAGTTCGGGAATTCGGGCATCGATTTTTAGAAATTGCTAAAGATGTTCTTTAGTTAAACTCGTAATCGATTGTTTTACAATATAAAACTTCAAAAACCTAAAAAAAATGATTGAATGTCCTATTTGTAATTCAAACCTATTCGAGATTAGCAAGCTCAAAGGATCGAGAACTGGCAAGGAAACTCCTTTAAAATTTTGTGTTAAATGTACATCGTTTTTTCAGCGTCCAAACTATCATGAAGATGATGCTGCATTGAATTTAGATCTTCAATGGCATGTAAATAAGCATGAAGAGCATAAAAGTCATTCTTCAAAAATCATTCATCAATTGCTAGCTCATAACGCTAAAATTAAAACTATATTAGACATTGGGTGTGGAATAGGCACGACGATCCTAGCTGCGAAAGATTTAGGTGTAGATTGTGTGGGTGTAGAACCTAACATGTATGCAGTGGAATATGCTAAAAATAATTTATCACTAGATTTAATACCTGGATATTTTTCTGCGAGTCTTGTCGATCGAAAATTTGATGCGATTGTCATTGATATGGTACTAGAGCATGTCCCCTCGATTCAGCCTTTTATGACAGATGTATTCTCTATTCTCAATCCTGGAGGGCTGATATATATAGCCGTCCCCGGTTTGAATTGGAGCATTATGCGGAACGCATTAAGACTGCTTTTGAGAAGAATCGATATTGTTTCCACATTTGGAGACAATGATGTACATATCAATCATTTTTCTCGAAGAGGGATGCTCCAGTTGATTCGGCAATATGATGCAAAAATATTGCAAGATGTTTGTCCTGGCGTTTGTATTGTCGATCGTGTTTAACTAATAAATTATTGTGTTGAGTTATTGAAAACGGCTAAAATTATCCGTCACAAAACATCCATTTAGCCTGGATTATTATTGACTAAATATACTCAAAATTATTTATAACATGCCTGAATTTGCCTCTTCGATATTAGATAACTTTCCAGCTTGTTCTACAGAACAAGCTGGTTGGCCTTGGGCGGTAGATAGACAATTGACAATTGATATCGATCGATCTTACTCATGGCCAAAAATTACCGTACTTACACCTAATTATAACTACGGACATTATTTAGAAGAAACTATTCGATCGGTGTTGTTGCAAGGTTATCCTAACTTAGAGTACATCATCATCGATGGTGGGAGTACCGACAACTCGATCGAAGTCATCAAAAAGTACGAGCCGTGGTTAACTTATTGGGTCAGCGAACCCGATCGCGGTCAAACTCATGCTATCAATAAAGGATTAGAAAAAGCAACAGGTGAAATCTTTAACTGGATTAATTCGGATGATGTTTTAATGCCTGGTGCTTTATTCGCGATCGCTCAAGGAATGCAAAATAGCGATGCTTTTGTTGGGGTTGTCAATAACTTCTATGAGAATGACAGAGAAGTAAAAGTATTGCCGCAAAATATCACCTCTAAAGGTTTATTGACTGGGTTTGACACGACCGATTTTCCGAGCAAACAAGCTACCGTTTATCATCAGCCAGGGTTTTGGTTTAAGACCAAATATTTGAAAGAAATTGGTTTTCTGAATGAAGAGTTAAATCTGCAATTTGATTTCGATCGAGTAGTCAGATACGTGTACCACCATCCAAATGTTAATTATAGCGATCGAGTACTAGTTAACTTTAGATGTCATCAAGAGCAAAAAACAGCCCCAGCTAATGTCAAACAAGAAGGTCAATGTATTGCTAACAGCATTCTTGCCGATTTAGAGTATCGAGATTTACATCAGCCAGCCAAGCTCTGGTTGGATCGATTGATTTGGTATGAGAATTTAACTACAGCTATTCAGCAACAGGAGACACCGCGTATTGTCAGAGCGTTAAAGTTATTATTACGCTCGTGTGCTAATCCTCATGCTTATTGGACTAGGTATACATTTGGGGGAATTCGTAAACTATTAGTCGAATAAATACAATAAATGAAAGTAATTTTTGATATTTCTTCAGTTGGTGACAATCCTAACACCAGAACGGGAGTCGCTCGCACAGCCTGGACGTTAGCTGAGTTGCTCCATCAAAAATTTGGAGACGATCTGAGTTTTTCGGCGACTGGATCGATCGAAGCATCACTGCAAACAGAAAGATTGCTTAACGCTCACCCCGAACTTCATTCGGCGATCGATCCGGTGAGCTTCTTGGCTAGAAATATCAATCGACTAAACAAGCAAATTAGTACGAATAGTTCGGGTAATTTTATCCAAAAAATTCAGCAATTAACTTTGTTGAACTTTTCTAGATTATTAAATATTACTAGACAACCGATCGACAAACAAAAATTAGCCCAAGCCGATATTTTTCATTCTACCTATCCACGCATTCCCAAGCAAGTTAGAGCAGCACTTCCAAATCGTCACATTCAGACTGTTTACGATCTAACCCCACTAATTTTAGACGAAAAATATTTCCCGCCAGGTTTGCGCGGTATTAATCAAAGACTGATCGATACTATTCAACCCGATGATTGGGTTACAACAATTTCAGAGGCAACCCGCAACGACTTATTAGCCAGACGAAAGTTAAATCCCGAACGGGTTACTACTATCTATTTAGCAGCAGCTCCCGAACTTTTTTATCCGATTACAGATAAAACTACTATTGAAGTAAAAAAGCAGAAATACGCAATCCCAGAAGGAAATTATTTTCTATCGCTGCATTCTCTAGCTCCACATAAAAACATGGAGCATTTAATCGCTTGTTTCAAAAAAGTTATTTCACAAGAAAAAACTCAAGATTTACATCTAGTCATCTGTGGTGGTAACAAAGAAGCTAGCGCGTTAATGGCTGCGGCAAACCATTTAACAGCGGCAGATTTAAAATTCATTCACTTTACAGGATTCGTTGACGATAATGACTTAGCCGCAATTTATAGCGATGCGATTGGCTTTATTTTCCCCTCTCTTTATGAAGGATTTGGGTTGCCAGTGCTAGAAGCGATGCAATGTGGCTGTCCGGTTATTAGTTCTAATACTTCATCTTTACCCGAAGTTGTCGGAGAAGCTGGGTTTTTAGTTTCGCCTACAGATGAAGATACATTGTGCGAATGTATGCTAAAACTTTATCATAGTTCTGAATTGCGAACCAATTATTCTCAGCTTAGTATTGCCAGATCCACTATATTTACCTGGCAAAAAACAGCAGATGAGACTGTAAAAGTTTACAAGCGCATGATGTCACAATCGAATTCTCCATGTTACTAATTCACGACTAGATTAGTTTCAGATACATATCTAATTTATTGAAGAAATTTAGGTGATGACTCATATATCAAACAGGCAAAATAAAAAATATTCCTGGATCGATGTAATTAGAACTGCCGGGGCATTTTTCATTATCCTAATTCATGTATCTGAGGCATACCTCGACTTAAATAAATCGATCGATCTGGTTAACTGGACATCGGTGGTTTTTTGGAATTCAATTCCCCGCACTGGCGTGCCACTTTTCATTGCAGTTAGTGGCTATGTTTTACTGGAGAAAGACGGTGCTATCGGCAAAAGAATTTACAATCTTCTCACACCCTTAGCCTTTTGGTCTCTATTCTATTTTTTGCTAGCACTAGTTTTGAGTGCCAAAAGCAACCCTGATTTCGTCAAACAATTATTTACTAAAAGTCTGCTAGGTATTTCGGCTTTTGCACCGCATTTGTGGTTCCTTTATATGTTGCTGGGATTATATATATCTTTGCCATTATCTCGGCTATTATTCAGGCATTTGGACGAACAAGGAACAGCCCTGCTCTGTGTTGCTTTTGTCTCAAATTCGCTGGTTTATCATATAACTTCCGTGTGGAATCTATTTACAGGAGAACAAGTTGAATCCTTTTATAGTTCGGGGCTGGGTTGGGGGAATATATATTTTGGATATTTTTTATTACCAAAATTAATTATCGACAAGAAGTATTTTAAAATCAAAGATACTTATTTATGGATTGGTGCGGTTGTCTCAACGTTACTAGTGTTCTCGCTGACTCTTGCAAGCAGCCTGAAACTTGGTTACTTTACGAAAATCTGGGAAGATCCTCCCAGTATTTTTATATTAATTCAAACTTTTTCGATAATGTTACTGCTCAGTCGTAGTGAAAATAAAATCCAGGAAATATTCGATAAATTTGTTTCTCTCAGAAAAATTGTAGAGATCTCATCCAGACATGCACTAGGAATTTATGCCATTCATTACTTCTTTGTAAAATTAATTTCTTACGGGATTAATCTTACAAGTTGGCAACAACAATCTCATGATTTTCTATGGCTTTCTATTTTTTCTATTTCTATTCTTGTCTGGTTGTTATCAGTCTCGATGTCTATAGTTGCATCAAAGAATGTGCTTTTGAGTCGAATATTTTGACTGCCATTAAAATGTTTTGCATCGGCAACTAACTAGTATTAACTAAAAATTTGATGCACATAGTTTCTTACATCCATCCGACCCGAACGTATCTACCATGTACTGGTGCAGGGCGACATATTAATAATACCTTGCTAGGATTAGCAGCGCAGGAAAACATTAATTTAGAGTTGCTACTAGCACGGCAATGGCTACAAGCAGATGGTAAACTCGATCCGCGTTCTCCGCTGAGAGATTTACCATTAAAAACATTTCCTCTACCAGAAAATCTCACCGAGCGACTATGGAAATTGGCTCAATTCCCCAAAATGGATCGGTATCTTCCCGAACATCCAGATTGGTTATTTACACCAATGGAAACTTATATTCCAGTGTCTCGCTGTCCGGTAGCAGTCACTATTTATGATATCCAAGCCTTTGAAACCGATCTGCCTTGGTCGAATACGCGACAACATCGTTGGTTTCGATATAAGTGGAGTCAGTGGATTTATAAAGCTTTAGCTAATTACCGCTTGATTCTTACCATCTCTGAATTTTCCAAACAGCGGATGATCGAGTTGTTAGGCGCAGATGCTCGTAAAATAGTTGTGGTTGGGTGTGGAGTAGAGCAACCATTTTACGATATTTTTTCGATCGATCCGGCAAAATTAGTAAAACCGATCGTGGAGCCTTATACTCTGATAATCGGTGGTTTGCGATTAAAGAAAGGTGGGGACTTTATTCTGAATATAGCTAAAGGCTTGCTCGATATTCGTTCGGATTTACAAATTGTCGTAGCTGGAGATTCTGAGCCAGAATATATTGCGGCGGCACGAGAGTTATCTAATATCAAACTGCTAGGACTTGTACCAGATGATGATTTACCTCGGTTGCTAAGGTGTGCTTCATCGTTACTATTTCTCTCGCATTATGAAGGGTTTGGCATCCCTGCCATCGAATCAATGGCAGCCGGAACTCCTGTCGTTGTGAGTAATCGCGCTTCATTACCAGAGGTGGTGGGGACGGCAGGGATTGTAGTAGAACCAGAAAATACCGCCGCTGTTGTCGATACCTTAAATCAACTGTATGAAAATCCACAATTGAGAGCGGAGTATAGCCAGCGAGGACGAGAACACTCTCAAAATTATACTTGGGCACACTGTGTCGATCGCGTCCAGAAAGCATTTTATGAGTATGTCTAACGCAGAGGTCAAAGATATGTTATCAACAGCATCAGCTCGGTTTACTCAGTTCGGTTGTGGACTATGCGCGCCAGAGCGATGGCTCAACTTTGATGCTAGTCCAGCGATAAGGCTTCAGCGGCTGCCAATTATCGGTAATCTGATGCCATCAGGACAGTTCGGACGCTTTCCTGAAAATGTGAAATATGGCAACATTGTCGATGGTTTACCGATTCCCGATGAAAGTATTGAGTTTTTGTATTGTTCTCACGTACTCGAACACATTAGCCTAGAAGAATTACGTTCTGCTTTAGCCAATTGTTATCGGTACTTACAACCAGGGGGGATTTTTCGGTTGGTAGTGCCAGATTTGGCAACTATGGCAAAAGCATATATCGAAGCCAATACTTCCGAAGCCGCACATGAGTTTATGAGAATAACTTTGCTCGGTAAAGAACAGCGGCAAAGAGATTTTATGAGTTTCATTAAAGAGTGGTTGGCTAACAGCCATCATTTATGGATGTATGACTACAATTCATTATCTACAGAGCTGAGTCAAGCCGGATTTACAAACATTCGCAGAGCTGAATTTAGCGATTCTGGAATTGAGGTTTTCAATGATGTCGAAAACTTAGAACGTTGGCAATCAGAGCTGGGAATTCAGTGTCAAAAATGAATAGCATATACGGTGTGTTATCCCTTACGGGATAACACACCGTACTTTTATAAAAAGCAAAGCTGTTCGGGCAGAGATTTTATGAGGCGCAGAATGTGGTCTAAATAATTTTGTTTTTAAAAAAGAGCAAAATGAATATTCGATCGGTAGCACTAAATCAAATCTTTTAATTGTTATATAACTAAGCTCGATGACTAAAGTTGTTGTCTGTTGGTCTGATATTTCTGGTTATATGGCGGCTTGCTGGCGATCGCTAGCAGCTCTGCCAGAGATTGAGCTATTTATAATTGCTTTCCAAGCTCGAACTCAAACTGTTTTTTCAGATGAGTTAATGAAAGACATTCCGTGTCGGCTGTTAGATATTCAAGAGCGAGACGATCGTGGATTAATCGAGCAATTAATCAGCGATTTAAAACCTGACGTATTAGTAGTGTGTGGCTGGTTTCATACACCTTATCGTCAGCTTGCTTTCTCGCCACGGTTTCAAAATCTCAAATTTATTATGTGTATGGATACTCCCTGGTGGGGGAGTTGGAAACAATATTTGACCCCATTATTACTGCGCTCTTATCTCCAGCGGATGGCTTATGTGGTGGTGAATGGAGAGAGAAGCTGGCAATATGCTCGCCGATTGGGAATTCCCGCCAACAATATTTCTTCATTGGGGATGTGTGGCGTAGACTATCAAAATTTATCGCCGCTGCTACCAGAACGAAACCAATCGCCGTGGCCGCGTTCTTTTCTATTTGTGGGTAGATATAGTCAGGAGAAGGGCATAGATACCCTAGTAGCAGCATATCAGCAGTACCGCCTGCAAGTTACCGATCCGTGGCAGCTCGTGTGTTGTGGCAAGGGCGGACTAGAGTCTCAGCTTGCAAATCAACTGGGAATTGACAATCGCGGCTTTTTACAACCGGACGAACTCAGAGCTGTCTGGCTCCAGGCTGGAGCATTTTTGTTACCCAGTCGTTTCGATCCTTGGCCGTTAGCACTAGTAGAAGCGGCGGCGGCTGGTTTGCCCATTATCTGCACTCAGGTGTGTGGTTCTTCTGTCGAAGTGATCCGCTCTGGCTATAATGGCATTACAATTCCGGTTGATGATGTTGATGCACTCACACAGGCATTACTAACCGTCCACGATCGTTATGATGACTTGTCACTGTGGGGCAAACGCGCTCAACAACATGCCGAGCCTTATAGCGCGCAGCAGTGGGCAGAACGGTGGGTGCGGATTGTTAAATCGGTAAATCTAACTCAAGTTGCTACATAGAAATGCCTACGATTGAAATCGTGGCTGGTGATGCAAAGTCCGCCTGTCTTGTCGTTTTTT
>NZ_JANPLS010000399.1:0-3947 GCF_031422475.1 Chamaesiphon sp. VAR_48_metabat_403 | reverse complement strand
GATTCGGATCTTGATGCAGGATTCTAAGACGGATATCGCCAATCGATCGAGTATGTTGGCGCAGGGCAAAAAGAGTCTGTTATTCTGTCAGAGTCGCGCTCTGGCTGAGGAAATCTCTGGAGCGATGCAAAATCGCGGCATTGATGTGTTTATCCATCATAGTTCGGTAGCGTTGGAGGAGCGGACGCTGGCGGAGGAACGGTTTGCCAATGGGCATAACAATTGCATCGTCTGTACTTCTACCTTGGAATTGGGGATCGATGTCGGCGATTTGGATGCGGTATTGCAGGCAAATGCGCCGGATACCGTTTCGGCTTTTTTACAACGATTGGGGCGCACGGGTAGACGCGGTGGCGGTGCGAATACGACGTTTTTAATCGATAATTCGGCGGCATTATTACAAGCGATCGCCATAATCGAATTAGCTCGGCGAAATTGGGTAGAATCGATTGTCGTATCCGATCGCAATTGGGCGGTATTAGTCCAACAATTACTCGCCCTGACGATGCAATTTAGTTCAATTTCACCTGGGGATGCGTGGGCACAATTATCGACGATTCCCGACTTTAAAGGGATTAAACGAGCGGAATTCGATCGCTTAATTAAGCATATGCTCAAAAATAATTATCTCTATCTAACTGGGGGATTACTAGCGATCGGATCGGAAACCGAAAAAGCCTTCGGGCGCAAGAATTTTATGGCTCTCTATGCGGTATTTAGTTCGCCCCAACAGTATGAAGTTTATACCGAAAAAGAACAACCGATCGGTTCTTTAGAGCAGAAATTCATCGATACACTGACTCCCGAAATTAGTTGTTTCTTATTAGGTGGTAGAGCATGGATCGCCCAATCGATCGATCGAGATAATCGCACTCTGATCGTTGCTCCCGCACCTCAAGGTAAGAAACCAACTTGGGGCGGATTTATCCCGCAATTTTTGGGCTGGGATGTCTGTCAGGAAATTGCCGCTTTATTAAAATCGAAACAGGATTTAGTTTATCTCGATCCGATCGCCAAATCGGTATTAAATAACGCTCGTGAGGAACGTCGTCAAGAAGTAATTGAAGGTACAGTTTGGGAGGAAGAGAAGGTGCAATGGTGGACGTATGCAGGTGGGAGAATCAATCGCACGCTCAAATATGGGTTGGAATGTCTGTGGGGTTGGGAAGTCAGAGCGAATAATTTTCAAGTAACGATCTCTGGCGAACATTTAACACCTGCTATGTTCGAGAGTGCGATCTCGGAAGTCACGAAACCAGAGTTTTGGCAAGCTAAGAATACTCAAGAATATCTACTCGCAAATTTACCCAATTATCGGTTTAGTAAGTTTCAGCAAGTCTTACCCGATCGATATGCTTTGGAGATGGTGCAGGGGTATTTATTAGATATTGATGGGATTGGTAAATTGAAGGTCGATCTATATTAACTCTACAACAAATCATCTGCTAGAGATAATTCATACATGAAACAATCTAAGTTGGAGAAAATAATCGAACAGGCTAGATGCAATCTAAGTACTCATCTCGATCTAAGCTATGAAAATATAGAGATTTTGCCAGCAAGCATTGGTAATCTTGAGAGCCTTACATATTTAGATCTAAATGGCAACCAGCTAAATAAATTGCCGGAAAGTATCGGCAATCTTGCTAATTTGAGGTCTTTTAATTTAAGTGGCAACCAGCTAAGTAGCTTACCAGAAAGCATTGGCAATCTTGCTAACTTAATATATCTAGATTTGGGTTTCAATCAATTGATTTATATGCCAAACAGCATTGTAAATATTGGTAGCTTAAAAATACTAGATCTAGCAGAGAATGAACTAACTGTCTTGCCAGAAACAATTGGCAACCTCACAGATCTAGAATCATTAAACCTAAATGGTAATCGAATAAAAATATTGCCAGAAAGTATCATCCATCTTACCACCTTGCATGAATTAAATCTAAACCATAATCCCTTAACAGATTTATCAATTCTCACCAAGGTAAATATCTTGGATTATGTTTGGTTTCTTAATGTTGAACTTCCTCGTCGTTATTGGACTAAATTTAGCGATTGGAAATCTGAGTGGCTATTAGATGAGGATAATGCTGAAATTAGACGTGTTTTAATCGAACAAATAGGATACGAGAAAATATGTGAAGAATTGAATGCGATCGACGTCGATCGGCTATCTTAGGTATCGATCGATAAAATAGTAAATGGCTAATTTTCACCTTCTTCATCAAATAAAGTATCTAAATTCTGCCTGCCATTTACCACTCGCAAAATTGTAATCCCATCATCTATCACTTGATAAAAAATGATGTAACCATCTAAAGGAACTCCTCGCAACCACGGACGAATTGCTGCATAACTCTTCCCCATTTGGGGAAACTGCATGAGCTTGACACATTTCCGGTTGAAATCTTGAAGCAAGCGTTCGCCTGTCTCGATATTGCGCGATACAAAATAGTCGGAAATAGCGTTTAAATCTCGACTTGCTTTCAATGCGATAACACACCTACTCAAGCCCGATCCTCCCGTGCTTGTCGAAATTTCTCTTGCAATTGTGCCATCACTGTTTCCAACGGTAAAACTTCACCCCGCTCTACCTCTGCCCTCGCTTCATCTACTTTCTGGCGGACATCCTCTATCCACGCCTCATCCTCTTGGTATTCTTGCTCTAGGAGGATTAAGGCATGAGCTAACACCTCATTCGCCGACTTAAACCGTCCACGAGCCACTTGCTCTTGAATAAATCTTTCTTGCTCTGGTTGAAGAGTGATACTCACAGTGATATGCCACTATAATATTCGTTCTTATTTTAATCGATCGAGCTACAAAAAGTCGAGGATGCTTTGGCGTAAACGAGCGAATCTAGAATTGAGTTACAACGTTTCTACTCGATCGCAATCGAGCAGTTTGAGTCATGGTTGGAAATGTCGCAAAATGGGGAAATAGCCTCGCTGTCAGGATTCCCCAACATCTAGCCAAAGAAGTCAAACTCGTTGCTGGGGGAGAAGTGGAGATCGTCGAGATCGATGGTAATCTAACGATTAAACCCAGAATACAAAAACAGTATTCATTGGATGAGTTAATTGCCGGAATTACACCAGGAAATTGTCATGCAGAGATTGATACAGGGGTATCGGTAGGAGAAGAAATCTGTTAATGACAAACAGATATATTCCAAATCGCGGTGATGGGGAAACAGTCATGAATGATATTTTAGATCGGTTAGATCGAGCGAAGGCAGAAGTAGCAGAAATCATAGCGAAAGCTAGATTCGATCGAACGCTTGAGCTAAATTTGAGCGATAAGTATTTAACTAGATTACCAGATAGTATTACTGAACTTGTCGAGCTAACTAATCTAAATTTATTTAAAAATAGCTTCATCAGTCTATCCGCAGACATTGGCAGGCTTGTTAGTTTAACAAGTCTGAATTTAAGCTATAACCTGCTAACCAGTTTACCAAATGATATCGGCAATCTTTCTAAATTGACTAGGCTGATTCTGAGTGGAAATCGACTCATTATCTTGCCTGATGATATCGGCAATCTTTTGAATTTAGTCACGCTAGGTCTAAATGAAAATCAGTTGGGTAACTTGCCAAGCAATATCGGGAACCTATTTAATTTAACTACTCTACATTTAGGTGGTAATCAATTAACTAGCTTGCCAAGTAGCATCGGCAATCTTACAAGTTTAAGTCACTTATACATACAAAATAATCAATTAACTAGTTTGCCTGAAACTTTCAGTAATCTTTCGAGCTTAATTTATCTCGATCTTGATGAGAACCCTGTAGTAGATTTATCTGCGGTCCATAATTTGGAGAAGCTAGAAACTGTCAATTTCTTTAATGTTGCCCTCACACGTCGTTATTGGACTAAGTTTAGTGAATGGAAACCTGAGTGGCTATTAGATGAAAATAATGCTGAGATTAGACGTGTTTTAATCGA
>NZ_JANPLS010000398.1:0-18809 GCF_031422475.1 Chamaesiphon sp. VAR_48_metabat_403 | reverse complement strand
AAGGGGGGGTTGGGGGGGTAAGCCCATCGAAAACGAAGTCTATTCAACTTGTTACAGTAGCCTTAAAAGGGGGGCTAGGGGGGATCTACCCACTACAAACGGCGCAATTAGACGCATCCATTCATTTTCTAAGTTAGAAGGCAGAATTTAAACACAAACTGGAGCAGATCGAGATGAAAAGACTATTGACTATATTGGGAATTATTTCTACCGTTGGCACGATCGGCTGGGCATCGGAAGTTAGAGCCGAGCTAACTCTTTGCAATCGATTCGATCGACCAGTTTATCTGGCATTTTCTCATAAAAAAGCCGATCGACCTCAATTAGGTGCGATCGTTAAAGGATGGTGGTATGCCAAACCCGGACAGTGCCAAACAGTATATTCTAATAGTTTAAATAATCGTGAAAACTATAGCTATTATGCAATTAGCGATGATGGCAAGCAGAAATGGCAGGCAGAAAATACTAGTTCGGAAGTATGTATCAGCGATCGCGGATTCGATCTGACCAATGCCGAAGTGTCGGGCAAACAAGCTCAATGTACTGCCCCTAGCTATCCCGTTCGCTTTCAATCGATCGATACTAAAGATCGTCAAAATGTCACTTTCGATCTGAAAAATTAGAGATTGAATAGCAGATCCCCGACTTCTCGAAGAAGTCGGGGATCTAGTCATAAACTAAGGTTGATAATTGACACTAAAATACAATCCACTATCCTGGATATTATTACCGCGATCGCTTAAATTGACTAACGGTAAACCATAATCGACCCGCAGATTTAATCTCGGTAGCGGTTGCCAGATGACACCTAAACCTAACCCAGCAATAAAGTTTTGACGGGGGAGGGGATTGGGGTTGTCGCCCTGATTCCAAACCCAGCCAGCATCGACAAATGGAGCTATCGCGAGCGTTTGATTGCCAGCAGGATCTCGCCCGATGGTAATCCGATCTTCGAGGCTGAGTTTGACTCCATTATCCGCCGCGCGGGCATTTTGCCGAAAACCGCGTACCGATTGTCCGCCACCGATTGCAAACTGTTGGATAGGCAGGAGTGCATTGGGAGTAAGTTGTGCGTCTAATTGGGCGATTAATAATTGATCGGGGCTGAGTATTTGTACCCGTTGAACTTGTCCTTGCCAGCTAAAAAATCGCCCGTCTGGGGTGGGTTTATTATTAATTGTCGCGCCGAAAATTCCGACTCCAAAATTAAGTAAAGACCTCACTCCCCAAGCTCCACGAGGATCGCGTTTGACATAATCTTGACCGAATTTTAGAACTGTTGTCTGACTGACACCTTGTGCATCCGACCCGCCAATAAATGGTATCGGGGTATTACCCGTAGAGATTTCGTTTTTCTGGAGCGCGATGCCCCAGGAGAGGGCAAATTCTTCGCGGAGACTGCGGACAAAAGGTTGGCGGTAGCTGAGTTCGTAGAGTTGGGATCTACTCTTAAAATTGAGATTTTGAAATTGGGGGGTCGTAATCTGGCTGCTATTGGGGGCAATTCTGGCCTGTAAAGTGCCTTGCATCGGATTGAGGGGAATTTTGTACGAAAAGTCGTACAGATCCGAGCCGCCGGGGAGAGTGCGATTGTAGTTGATATCGATACTACCTAATTCGCCTGTAGGATCGCGATATTCGATCGAAGCACCCACGCGTTCGCTACCCACGCTCGGCGGGGAGTAGTTATCCGCCGTGAGATTGACAGAGAGGGGATTGGCTTCGGTAGTCCTAACCGTCAGAATACTTTTGCCGACACCACTACCAGCTTTGAGGCTGGCTTCAATATTCGAGACCAATGGGTCTGTGCGTAATAACCGCAGTTGGTCTTCTAATTTATTAACATTAAGCGGTGTCTTGGTAACTAATGCCAACCGCGATCGAATATATTCGGGTTTGAGTTTTTTTAGTCCTAAGATATTGATTTGTTCGACACTACCTTCGATCGCCTGGAAGGTAATTTTACCGCCATCGATCGGCGTGACGACAACAACTCTAGACGTGATTTCCCCCCGATCGAGATACAATTGGGTCAATCGATCGGCGATGGTTTTTAGTTCGGCAATTGTCTTAGTTTGACCGACTAATGGCTTGACGATCGCGCCCCAATTATTATCGGTAAGTACGGTACTGCCGATTACGTTAACTTCACTAATAACTACCGATTTACCATCATCTGGAGATCCTGGTTCGGAACTAGGTGTAATTGTCGGTTTTGGTGTAGAATCCGACGGTAAAGGTGCCGGAGTCGGACTGGTCTGCGGAAATCGATCGGTATTGGGATCTGTTGGTGTTTGGGCGAGTACTGGTAATGCCATTGTCGCAACTGTTGACGCTCCAAAAAGTATCGACCATAACCATAATAATTTCATTGGCACTATTCTCCGATCGGTAGTGTAATTAGCTTATCATTACACTAGCATTTCACAAATACCGATCCAAAAGATAATAATTACGATCGAACGAACAAAATGTGTCAATAAATCCTGTATTATTTAAAAAACTGGGAAAGTAATTTAGATTGGCTGTGGCACTCATGCTCCGGCTAAAGTTCGATCGGATGATGGGAAATGACGAGGATTCGTCAAAAATAGATCGTCGAGTGTCGTGTTCGATACTTAAATAAAACTCAACAATTGTTACACAGGAGTCTATCGATCGTGCGGTTATCAAATGTTAGGAGCGGCTTGAGACTGTCAGTATTTTTGTTATTACCGTGGCTGTCAACAATAAATGTTAACGCCAACGCCCAAATCGTCCCCGCCGCAGACGGGACGGGCACGACAACCCAGCAAAATAATAACCGGATCGATATTTCTGGAGGACAAACGGCTGCGGGTGGGGCTAACTTATTCCATAGCTTCAGTCAGTTTAATGTCAGTCCCAGTCAGATTGCCAACTTTATTTCCAACCCCAATATCCAAAATATTTTAGGGCGAGTGAATGGTGGCGATGCCTCATTTATTAATGGGATGTTGCAGGTAACTGGCGGGAATGCTAACTTGTTCTTGATGAATCCATCGGGGATTGTCTTTGGAGCTAATGCCAGCCTCAATTTACCTGCAAGTTTTACCGCAACTACAGCAACGGGAATTAACTTTGCGAACGGACAATTCAGTGCGCTCGGTAACAATAATTACACCAATCTTTTCGGTAACCCTAATGCTTTTGTATTTGGGCTAACCCAACCAGGTGCGATCGTCAATGGCGGTACATTAGCAGTAACTTCAGGGCAAAACATCGACCTGATCGGCGGTACGGTAATTAGTACTGGTACAGTCAAAGCACCGAATGGAAATATTAATATTGCCGCCGTACCGGGTTCGAGTATGGTACGCATCAGTCAGCCAGGAAACTTACTTAGTTTAGAAGTTCCGATTTCCGGTACGACTAATTTCACCCCAGTTTCATTACCGAGATTATTAACCGGGAGTGACGTACCGGGTGTAACGGTAGCAGGTAATAACGTCACCCTCAATCGCGGTAGCGTCCCGATAAATGCTGGCGATGTAAGTATCGATCGAATTAACGCAGGTACGGCGACAATTGCCGCAAGTAACAATCTCAATATTATTAGTAGTAATATCCAAACCACTGGCAATACTACCCTCCGCGCCCAAGATACAGTTGCTATTAAAGATAGCCAACAAGAGCCAGTCAAAATTGTCGTCGATGGAAAATTATTAATTCAAGGCGATCGATCCATCGATATTTTTGCCTTAAATAATCCTACTAGTAATATTAGTGCCAGCGGCAATCTAACATTGCGATCGAACACCACAGTCAGCGGCGATGCTTACTTTAATACAGGTGGCAATTTTAAGGTCGAACAGTTAGATGGTAATATAGGTAACCTATTTAGTCCCTACGATCCCATCATCCGCGCCAGCGGCGATGTTAGTTTTGGAGACTACACCGGAGCATCGTTACACATTATCGCTGGTGGTAGTGTTACTACTGGAAATATTACCATTACAAGTGCAGATAGCAGCACTAGCTTTAGATCGACTGGAAACATTCCGAATGGATTGGTGGAAAGCTTCACTTTAGCTGATGGCACTCCAGTAAGTATCAATGGTATTACTAATCGCACACTCGATATTCGAGCTGGAACTACAGCTTTTGGCACGCCAGATGTACTCAGTAACAATACTGCGTTTAATCCTACAACTACGGCAACCCCAACTGGTTCCGCAATTACGGTAGGGAATGTTAACTTTAGTGGATCTGCTAGCGATCGACCATTTGTATTGCTAACCAATCAATATTTCCCCAATGCTAGTTTAGTAGCAGGTGATATTAGAGTCGGCACGGTCAATACACTTGTTACTGTTCGATCCGCTAGTAATATAGTAGTTGCCAGTGGAGATATCACGATCGTCGGTAGAAATAATGTTAATGTCAGTCAGTTAGAGACAGGTTTTAATGACACCAATTTTACTGGAGCGACAAATACTGGAAATATTCTAGTTAGAGGTATTGGCGATATTACGGCGACGGGGTTAATTAGTACCAATAATGCCCTTGCAGCTACGACGGGGAGTGGTAATATTACGCTGACTAGTGCCAATGGTAAAGTTACGACTAATGGAGTAAGTACTGTAACTACTGATGCCAGCAATAATGGTAACGCTACCAATATTCGATCGGGCAATATTAATATTACTGCGGCTGGCGCGATCGATACAACCGGAGGAGTTTTAATCACTAGATCGCAAAGTAGTAACAGAAACTCAATCGCCCTAAGTAGTGGTGATATTACATTAACCAGTAATAGTGGCAATATTACGACTAATCGAGTAACAACTTCGAGTAGTAGCGATAACGCGACAAATACTCAATCTGGGAATATTAATATTACTACGGCTGGAGCGATCGACACGACCAGGGGGGATGTAGAAACTGGACTTGCAAGTAGCGATCCAAGTGCAACTACAAACATAAGACGTAGTGGTAATATTGTAATGACTAGTAGTAACAGTACTATTACGACTCAGCGAATCAGTACTAATATCAGTAGTGGCAACTCGGCTAGTCGATCGGGTGATATTAATATTACTGCTGCTGGGGCGATCGATACAACCAGGGGAGATGTTCTTAGTGATGTCTTTGTCTTGGTTCCTACTCTCAATCTTATTCCTCCTTTTGATGTTCCTCCTTTCGATGGAATTAGTGGTAACATCAGCTTGAACAGCACTACGAGCGGTGCGATTAACACCACAAAAGTTGTGACGAGTGGTGGATCGATCGACATTCGAGGTAAAGGTAATGTTAATATTCCGATATTAGCGGTTCAGGTAAACAGAAATGTCCCCAGCTCTTCCGGTAACATTACTGTCAATACGACTGGTGATATTGCCGCAGGATTGATTCTCAACCAAAATCTCAATGGGTCATCAGGTAATATTAGTTTGACTAGTACTAACAGTCAAATTACCGCGACCGATCGAATTAGCACTCAATTAGGAAATGTTAATTTTTTTAGTAATAATTTACGAGCTGTCAACCCAAATATTAATGTTACTGATAATTTCCGCGCTGGCGACGTAAATATTAACGCTGCTAATGCGATCGTTACCAGAGATATTCAAACTGGTTCTACTAGTCCTAATGCGAATCATACGGGCGGTAATATTGGTTTAATTAGTACTAATAGTTCGATCGAAACAGGCAATTTATCGACCGGAATTACTTCGCTTGGTAATGCGGGGACGGTAAGTGCTAACGCCAGAAATAACCTTACGAATGGCAATATTATCACCACGAGTAATGCTGGCAATGGTGGTAATGTGACCTTCGCTAGTGGTAACGATATTGTTGTTGGTTATATCGATACTAGTGCCAGACTAAATGGCGGACTCATCGATATTACCGCCCCTCGCTTCTTCCGGGCGACAGCTAGCACGAATGTGAATTTATCACCAACACCAACACCAGGCCCCTCGGCGGCTCCCAGTTTGGTTCCCGTGAGTATTTATAGTAATGGCAATACGGCGAGTGGGGCGATTACGATCCGACATGGTGGGAATGGAATTACGCCATTTGTTGTCGGGAATGCCACTACGAATGGCACCAATAGTGCGATCGTCAGTAGCAATAATAATCGGATCGATCCCCCACAATCTTTCTTAACGAGTTATACCCAAAATAATATTCAAATTATTACAGGTACTCAACCACGGCCACCACAACCACAACCAGAGTGCGATCCAGCAACAACATGTAAACCCACACCGCCAGTAGTAGACCCACCAAAAGAAATTGTCCGCAACAATCCAGATCCCAAGATACCCGATGCAATCATCGCTGAAAACTTCTCCGATCTGGAAACAATCAATACCGAAAATTCGCAAGAAATACTTCAGAAAATCGAGAAAAGTACTGGGATCAAACCCGCGCTGATTTATGCCGTTTTTGCACCACCTAATCTAGACTTAAATGTTGCCAAAGATATCAAGAATATTAGTAATTTAGCGCGAGATAGCTTCCAACTCGAACTAGTAATCGTGACACCTGGCGGATCGCCGATTCGCAAAACCATTCCGGTTACCCGTCAAAGACTACTTCAAGTTGTCAAGCAATTTCGGAACGATGTTACCAACAAGGATAAACCGACAGCATATCTGGCTAACGCACAGCAGTTGTACAAATGGTTTATCGCACCGATTGAAAACGACCTGAAACAGCAGAAAATTCAAAATCTCGTCTTTATCATGGATAATGGGTTGCGATCGATCCCCGTCGCCGCATTCCACGATGGTAAGCAGTTTCTCATCGAACGTTACAGCGTTGGTGCGATGCCTTCCATCAGCCTGACAGATACCCGCTACGTGGATATCCGCAAATCGCAAGTATTGGCAATGGGAGCCGAAAATATCCCCACCCAAACCCCATTACCTTCCGTACCAGTCGAATTATCGACGATCGCGGGGACGATCTGGAGTGGTAAATCTTTCCAAAACGAGCAATTTACCGCCAATAACATCATCGCTCAACGCAAACAACAACCATTTAGTATTCTCCATTTAGCGACACACGGCGAATTCCAAGCGGGTAAAATTCAGAATTCCTATATTCAATTATGGGACGAACGCTTACAGATCGATCGCTTGCACCAACTCAAGCTCAACGATTCGCCAGTCGAATTGATAGTATTAAGTGCCTGTAAGACGGCTGTCGGCGATGAAGATGCCGAACTCGGTTTTGCTGGGTTCGCCTATCGAGCGGGGGTTAAATCGGCAATGGGGAGCATCTGGTACGTTAGCGATGAAGGGACGCTGGGGTTGATGACGAGTTTCTATCGCAACCTCAAAACAGCACCGATTAAAGCAGAAGCTCTCCGCCAAGCTCAAGTCGCGATGCTCACAGGTAAGGTTCGGCTCCAAAGTGGTAAGCTCGTCACTGCTGGGGATAAAATCGATTTACCCGCTGGATTGGTAAAATTAGGCGATGTGAATTTAGCTCATCCATTCTACTGGGCGGGTTTTACGATCGTCGGTAATCCTTGGTAACCCACATTCCGCACTTCAAATAAATCAGCGACTGAAGTCGCCGCTAGTGATGCAAAGTCCGCCTGCGCGGACTGATTAACTAGTGCGCGCAGGCGGACTTTGCATCATGAGCCGAGACTTCCAGTCTCCAGGCATCTCTTATCCCGTTGGCGTAGCCTCTCCGTTAGGCGAAACTGACTTTATTTACTAGATTGGAAATGGATTTGGTAAATCTGGAAACACATCATGTACTGCTGGATGAACGATTTTACCCGATCGAATATTCATACCTTTAGCCAAATTGAGATCGAGCGTCAGCGCGTCTAAGCCGCGATCGGCTAATTTAATTATGTATGGCGCGGTACTATTATTTAAAGCTTGCGTTGCCGTCCAGGGAACGGCTCCTGGCATATTTGGCACGCCGTAATGAACGACACCCAACTCGGTATATACGGGACTGGTATGAGAAGTGGGGCGTAGCGTCTCGATGCAGCCCCCTTGATCGACGGCGACATCAATTATGACCGAACCCGGTTTCATCTGCCCGACTAAATCCCTAGAGACCAGGATCGGCGCACGTTTGCCGAGGATTAATACTGCCCCGATGACCAGATCCGCACTGCGGACGGACATTTCGATATTATTGGCATTGCTATAGAGATAAGTGACACGCGAACCGAAGATGGTTTCTAAATAGCTCAATCGATCGACATTCACATCTAAAATCGTTACCTGCGCGCCCATACCGACTGCCATGCGTGCGGCTTCCGTACCCACGATTCCCCCTCCGAGGATGGTAACTTTTCCAGGTTGTACGCCCGGTACGCCGCCGAGGAGGACACCACTACCCCCCTGTTGTTTCTCTAGATATCTCGCCCCAAATTGTACCGATAATCTCCCTGCGATGATGCTCATCGGTGCGAGTAGCGGGAGTTTTCCATCGGGTAACTCTACTGTCTCATACGCGATCGCGCTAACACCAGTATCGATTAGTTGCTCGGTAAGATGGCGATTGGCGGCGAGGTGGAGATAGGTAAACAGAATTTGGTTTTTTTGGAGGTATGAATATTCTGTCGAGAGGGGTTCTTTAACTTTGACAACCATTTCTCGATCCCAAGCTGCATCGGCGGTGGAGACGATTTTGGCTCCAGCTTGGATATATTCGGTGTCTGTAAAACTAGAACCTGCTCCGGCATCAGTTTCGAGGTATACTTGATGTCCCCGATCGGTTAATGTCCGAACGATACTCGGAGTCAATCCGACTCGAAATTCTTGGTCTTTGGTTTCTCTTGGAATGCCAATATCCATATTTTATGCTTGTGGTTGTCATCGCACTTACTATCATAATAGAGACAGTGCGGGTTTGAGAAAGAGTCTTAGGCTACCGATGAGGAGTAAGGAGTAAGAAGTAATAATTTTAGGTGTGCAATTACTTCTAAAGCCAAACTCTTTTCCCTAGCCCCTAAAGCCTAAAGCCTAGAGCCTAAAGCCTAACACCTAAAGCCTAATACCTAACACCTACCGTGAAGTACTATTTACCAGGAATTATTGAAGGCTATTCGCAGGGTTGTTTTTTGATGGAGGATGATGAAGATAGCGGTCTTCAGTGGTATTCTAGCAACGAACATGCGCTGATTCCGCTGGACGATCGGTTTCGGTATCCGACATCTTTGCGACGGGTTATCAATCAAAACCGCTTTACTGTTAAGATTAATGGGGATTTTCGATCGGTTGTTAAAGGTTGTGCCGATCGAGATACAACTTGGATCTCTACCGAACTTGAGGATATTTACTGGGAATTATGCCAAGCTGGTTGGGCGTATAGTTTTGAAACTTGGCAAGGTACCGAATTAGCAGGTGGAATTTTAGGGTTGGCGATTGGGAGTGCGTTTATTGGCGAGTCGATGTTTTTTAACATTCCCGAAGGCTCGAAGGTGGCGATGGTAAAACTTGTCGAGCATCTGCGCCAGCGGAAATTTACGCTATTCGATGCCCAAATGACTAATCCTCACCTGGAACGTTTCGGCTCGTACACGATCGAGTCTCAAGCATATCAGGATTTACTTGCCAGCGCGATCGGTCGGGATTGTAAGTTCGATCTTTAGCGGGGAGCGGGGAGTAAGGAGTAAGAAGTAAATATTTAATTGCTTGTAAATCGATTGAGATTCGCGTGCCGTCTTAGAGGATGTTTGAAAAGTCTAATTGCTCCGTTCATGGTGGGTAAATCCCCCTAAATCCCCCTTAGAAAGGGGGACTTTCGATCCGGTTCCCCCCTTTCTAAGGGGGGCTAGGGGGGATTTCTAGGGTTTGCGAGTGCTAATCTATACTTTTCAAACATCCTCTTAGGCGCGCAAGCTTCGATAAAAAATAGGTAGGGGTAATTCATGAATTACCCCTACCTATTTTTACACCTACCCGATTTTTCGAGACTGAGATAATTAGCCAGCGCGAAGTTGTTGACGATGGCGGAAATGGAGTAATAAACTCACCTTACCGAGTAAATCGTCGATCGATGCGGGTTTGCTAAGGATATCGTCAGCACCAAATTCTAATCCCAGCACGGCTTGAGCGCGATCGAGGGCGGTAAATAGTAAGATTGGTGTCATATCCCAAATTGAATTACTACGAATCCGCCTCGTCATCTCAAACCCATCGATTTGGGGCATATTAACATCGAGAATAATTAGATCCGGCGGTAGCAGGTTCATAATTTGTAAAGCAATCGATCCTTCGGTATACGCGATTGTCTCATATCCGGCTGAGGAGAGAATTGCATCGGTAATCGATAGAATTTCTGGAGAATCATCAACGATTAGAATTCGATTGGTGTCTAATCTGCCACCTGCGATCGCTGGTTTCATTTGTCAAATTTTTTTTAATAAGAGGAATAACAGCTAATATATTTCAACATAGTAACCGATTTGTTTCCCTCTCTAATGGGTCGGATTTCCGACCGACATTTAACTGACTAGTTCCAACCCGCGCCGATATAGTTCTCGTGCGTACTCAGTCCAAGTCCCTTGTCCCCAATAGCGAAAACAGCTAGTCTGCACTAACAAATTGTAGAGCAAAGCTGCTTGATAATCCGATCGAGTGGTAACTTTTGGATCGGCTGCGACTAGTGCATCGAACTTTTGATGAAATAGCGCACTCAATTGATACATCGGCTCTAGGACATTATCATATCCCTGAACCCAACTGAGATTATCCGTCCAGGAGGCACCATCCATGTGGAATTTATGGTCGGTTTTTTTCAGTGCTTCGATCGCATTTTCTACCGATTTTGTGTCAGCCTGTTCGGGGTTTACTAGCTGCCAAATTTTGTGCTGTTGTACGCTCTGACAAACTGGATAATCTGCTTCAGTAATGCCGATACTGGCGAGTAGTTCTAAATATTCAGTCCCATTACAGCCGACAACTCCATTACTTTGACCTTTAATTTCGTGCCACGGGCGAGGAAAATCGCGGGGAAATTCATTCATCATCACGCCACCATTTTCACCATCAGCAATTTGGGTAACCAAACATGGAATCGATTTTCCGGCTAGTTGCTGTTTACCTCGGCTTTTGGCTTCATAATAGGGCTGCATCTGAGCGACTAATTTAGTATCCGAGCCTTGGGTTTTAATTAATGCCGTAATACTGACCGTTTGTCCCTGAGAATTTCGCGCCACTAGGCGATTGGGTAAATATTTATTATCTTGAGATAGACTGACCCCATCGAGCTGTTCGACGGAATGTTCCTGTACCATCAACCACCGATAACCGCATTCCTTGAGAGCCTTAATGTATTCGTACAACACATCGGGATGATTGGGTAAATGCATTTCTGGGGGCGAGAAACCTTTCACCCGTTGAAGTGCTTCGATCCCGAAAATTGCCGCAAAATGATGTTGCCATGCCTGAATCTGCAACTTAATATCGGGGGTCGGCGTTGAAGGTACCACAGCATGGCTCCACATCGTCCCCAGCCACTCGACATGCGGCTGATACTGTCGATCGCATGTAATCTGTTTCAGGTGGTCTAGCACGTCATTTCGCCCCATCTGCTGCAATCCCCACAACAGGTTGCCAGAATAGTCCAACATGATGCGTGGGTTGCAACCAGCAGCGACTAAATCGGGGATAAATTCACCCATTCGCTCATAGCACCAGGCAAATACACCTGCATTATGATTATCGCCTTCGCCTTGATGCTCGAACATATATTGCAAATGTCCGATAAGTTTCCCCTCTGCGCCAGCCGGAATGGTGGGTTGGTGCATGTGTAGCGCGCACGCAAACCCCGCAGTCATTTCGCCTAAGTGCAAATTACTAGTCGGGAGAAAAACTAATTCGTCCCGATTGACAGCAGCACTAATCTCAGCTTCGCGACCGCAGATACTAGGAACTTCAGAGCCGATTTGGGCTGACTCGGAGGTGGAGGATGGCGTAGAAATCATGATGAGCTAATAATCTGACGATTTCTTTAGAATAACAAGCTACATCTTGCTAAACTAGATTGCTAGTCAGAAACTTAACTTTTGATGCCTTAATTATGGAAGTTCGAGCTGAGTATCCACAAGATCTAGCTGCCATTCCCCATGTCAATTTTGCAGCATCTGGACGAGCTTTCGATCGTGGTTTTTAAAAATAAAACTGCTACAACCCGCATTCTATCGTCAATACTCTGAGGGAGATCGACTCATACCAATTTAAAATGTGAATACCTACCTATTTTCTAATTCAACAACATACCAGCTCGTTGCTGGACACGCGATCGATACCGCAATCCTGTTAAAATTTCTGCAACTTACTTATCAAGAAATATCACCTCAACAACAAGATTATCGACATCTTCAATCTACAGTCGATCG
The DNA here is from genome assembly GCF_031422475.1 of Chamaesiphon sp. VAR_48_metabat_403. Classification (NCBI taxonomy): domain Bacteria; kingdom Bacillati; phylum Cyanobacteriota; class Cyanophyceae; order Gomontiellales; family Chamaesiphonaceae; genus Chamaesiphon; species Chamaesiphon sp. VAR_48_metabat_403. The sequence goes on along the minus strand of NZ_JANPLS010000398.1, from coordinate 6,463 downwards.
ATATTTGAGTGTTGAGACTCCGTTATGGTTTGTCACTAACGATAAAATCAAAGTTGCCTGTCTGTGGCTGGGCATCGCCATCGACCAAACTAGTGGCATTCGTCATCCAAATATTTTCTTAGTATATGTCGAGCCACCCTATCGTCGGCAAGGGATCGGCAGAGCCTTAATAGAATACGCTCATACTTGGGCGAAGACTCAAGGATACACTCAAATCGGGTTGCAGGTATTTACAAACAATCAACCTGCGATCGATTTATATCAGCAGTTAGGTTATCGAGATCGATCGATTTCGATGATGCGAGAACTTTAGGAGCGGGGAGCCGGGGAGCGGGGAGCGGGGGGACTGGGGGACTGGGGGACTGGGAGACTGGGAGATGGCTAGAGATAATCCAAAATCCAAAATCCAAAATCTAGTTGATTTGGCTGGAATGGATCGATCTCATCGGGAATTGTTAATGTAGAAGAGGTAGTTATTATCGATCGCAACCAAACTAAGTAGGCACGATGAAAGAGATTATTAGCGAAATTAAATCCCAGATCTGGATTCTCGGTAGCATCGTCGGGTTGATGTGGCTGGTAGAAGTTCTCGATGTGTCTGTCTTTAATTACCAACTCGACACTTGGGGCATTTTACCCCGTCAGGCGATCGGATTGCGCGGCATTCTATTTGCACCATTTTTACATGGCAACTACGCCCACCTAAGTGCCAACAGCGTTCCGTTTCTGATTCTCGGTTGGCTGATTATGTCTCAAAGTATCGCCAACTTTGTTATCGTCTCAATTATCTGTATGTTTGTTGGTGGCTTTGGTACCTGGTTATTTGGCGCAACCGCTTTACATATCGGTGCTAGTGGAGTGGTGTTTGGTTATCTCGGTTATCTCCTCGCGCTGTATTTTTTCGATCGTCGCCTGAGTTCTGGGCTGATTGCGCTTTTTGTCGGTTGTAGCTACGGTAGCGTGCTGTGGGGCATCTTGCCCTCCTTACCAGGAATTTCTTGGGAAGGACATCTGTTTGGATTATTAAGCGGGATCTTGGCTGCTAAATTAGTTCCAAAAAGTTAATTTCAAATCGATTCAGGGAAAGTTCGTTAATTTAGCTAGTAAATTTCATACAAAAGTCCGATCTAATTCGATCGCAATTCATCGACAATGAGTTGAGGCAAGCCAACAGATCTCATATTATTGTTGTTGCATTACCCCAAAATCTTTTGTATGCATTTCCTAGAACCAGAAGAAGAAGATTATTTATTCTGCCCCTCCTTCGATTGGGACGACTTGTTTACAGAGGAGACTTTTGGCGATCGGCTGCGACTTTTTTACAATCAGTTTAATTGCAGTACCCGTGCCTTGCTCGATGCTTCCCTGTTTCGAGAAATCGAACTAAATTCGATCGTCGTCGGTCTAGAAATTTTGTGTGAAAATCACATTATTTACAAACGAACGATCCAAAAATACCAAAAAATTGGTAACGAAATTCGGTGGATTTGGCCAGAGACAGTGACCAAGTTTGAGATTCTCGTGCCTAGAAACTCCGTCCACGGCATTTTCCACCCCGATCGCTGCGGACGGGTATTCGAGCTGCGATCTTAATTCACTCCCAAATTTGCCACCTACCAGATCGGATATCTACCCGATCGCGAGTCGCGCTCCCGCCTAAAATAAAGGTAGTAAGGGTAGTGATGAAATATTGGCTATGGATAACAACAACTGGCTGCAACAAATTTTAACCATCGGTTTAGGTACGACTTCATTGGTTGCCGATCGCGTCAAGGAAGTTAGCGAACAGTGGGTCAAAGAAGGTAAAATTAATCCCGACCAAGCAAAATCATTTGTCGATGACCTGATGGGGCAGATGAAGCTAGATCCAGCTAACTTTGAACTTCAGATGCAGCGCATGATTCGCAATACCATGCAGGATCTGGGCGTACCGCGTCAGAACGAAATGGACGAACTACGCGGACGGATCGACAGGCTCGAACGTCAAGTCCGAGAGTTGGAGAATAAACTCTGGAAATAGCAGTACCTCGCTGGAAACCCCTATTCCCTAATATTTCAAGATTTTAACTTATGGCACCATTGCCTATAGCCACTCACCGCTGATGACTATAATCAAGTAGTGGTTAAAATCAAATTGAGTCTCATGCAAGAAATTTTAGTCAGCTTAGGATTGATGCTCGGATGCGGTGTCTTAATTCTAATCTTTCAGTTTGCGGTGGGGACACCAGATGCAAATGCCAACGCCATCCTCAACCCGCCGACGATTGCTACCGTCAGCCAATCTACATCTGCACCCTCTAATTCAATTGCTATGGATAGTAAAGAAAATCAAGTAACAACAGCTTCGGGACTAAAATACGTCGAAATTACCGAAGGTACTGGCGAACTCCCCGCCAAAGGGCAAACGATCTCAGTTCATTACACTGGTACCCTGGAGAACGGTCAGAAATTTGACAGTTCTCGCGATCGCAACTCCGCCTTCGAGTTTCAAATTGGCGAGGGACAAGTCATCAAAGGTTGGGACGAAGGACTCAGCACCATGAAAGTTGGCGGTCGTCGCAAGCTGATTATTCCCGCCGAATTAGGTTATGGCGCGCGCGGTGCTGGCGGTGCGATCCCCCCTAATGCTACTCTGATCTTTGATGTCGAATTACTCAAGATTAAAGGCTAAGTTTCGATTCGCCAGCGGCGACGCAATGCGAACGGTTGGAAATCGATTTTGCGATTCCAACCGCCAAGTACCCAATCTAAATTTGGGAACATCGCCGACTTAATGATGGTCATGGAAAGAGAGGATGCTCGCACAACCATATTCACCATGAGTCAATCACTTTCCCTATCTTGGTCCCAGCTTGAGGAAAACCTCCCTCGAACCAGAGTGCAAGTAGCTAAATTAGATAAATTACCGAATAATGAGCTGATTTTGCTCGCTCAGTCTGGGTTACGCGCAGATCGAGCCGCTCTAGCCGAACTAATGCGTCGGCATCAGTCTCACGTCGATCGGATCTTGTACCACTTGGCTCCAGATTGGCAAGATCGAGCGGATCTAGCTCAGGAAGTGTGGATTCGGGTCTACAAAAATATCAAAAGTCTCAATGAGCCAGAAAAATTTCGTGGCTGGCTGAGTCGGATTGCTACCAACCTGTTTTACGACGAACTCCGCAAACGCAAGCGGGTAGCTCCACCATTATCGCTAGACGCACCGATTAACGTTGGCGATGGGACGATCGAATGGGATATCGCATCCGATACTCCCAATCCCTCAGAACATCTCAGTACGGTCGAATTTTACGACCAATTGAAAGCGGCGATCGCCAATTTACCCGCCGCTTTTCGGACGACGATCGTCCTCCGCGAAATCGAAGGACTCTCCTACGAAGAGATTGCAGATGTAACTGGAGTCTCGATCGGGACTGTCAAATCACGCATTGCTAGAGCCAGAGCGGGATTACAATCGCAGTTAACTGGTTATTTTGAATCGTAACTAAGTTCCCAAAATTGGGAATATTAGCAATATATTTATATTTAGCTTGCTAAAATTAAAAAGTATTTGAAGTTGAGACACACACAGGAGAATTGAGGTTCGGAACATGACAGACAACTTCGATGGGGAGCGATCTGGGGACGTTTTAGACGAACGGTTTGAGTTGCTCAGTGCCTATCTAGATGGAGAGGTGACAGCAAGCGAACGCAAGCAAGTAGAAGCTTTGCTGGCAACCGATCGCGCCTTTCAACACCAGTATCGCCAAATGCAGCATATCCACCAGGCTATTCCCCGGATGGCGGTACCCAGCAGCCAATCGGCGGCGGCTCTATCCACAGGGGTATTTGCCAAACTCGATCGCCAGCGCAATCGTAAATTTGCCTGGATCGGTGGCGGGACACTGGCTGCAACGTTTTTAGCAGCACTGACTAGCCTGACTGGTATATTTGGCGATAACGGCCCACAACTCCAATTTGCGGTCAATAAAGCCAATACGCCCGCACCATTAATGCTGGCACTCAACGATCCGATCTTGGCGATGCCAGACAAAAGCGAGCAAGTAATCGAGCTACCAATGTCTTCGCCAGAAGTTAACGCCGATTAATTTCCATCTGAACTAATGTTAAAAAATCCTGGTAGGGGCAATTCATGAATTGCCCCTACCAGGATTTTTGCAGGGATTGAAAATATCTAACCGAGCTGTCTACATCAAAATTTTGGCTAACTTAATGCCGCAAACCGCGCTAATCATTCCACAAACTAAGCCATTTACCAGAATTGAAATACCCCAGGCGATGTGAGCGAAAGTAGTAAAATCACCACCAGCCGATCTAAACGTGCCATTTGCCAGTAACAATAGTTGCCATCCCAGCCAACAAAAGAGCAAAATCGAACAGACACCAAGGATACCGCCCACTACCGCACTCCCAAAGCCTGCAACCCAAGCATGAGATCGATCGAATTTGCCACCCTCTTGCATTAACCGATAGCGAACTAACATTAACATTCCTGCTAAAGTAGCACCCGCAACCGCTCCACTCGGTGCCACGATCGAATAGCGTAGATAAGATAATATGTAAAAAGGTAAAGCTCCCAACCAGCCATATTCGGAGGTTACGGGTACTTGGGTAAAGTCAATCAGATCTGCCCAAGAGCCAATCCAAGTCACTAAGAATGGAGCCGCTAGCTTACCAAACAGCACGGTACTAATAGCGACAATAAAAGAACCAGCCAGAGAGCAACCGATCGTGATGAATAAAGACCAAGCCGATCGGGTTTTCCATGTGACGATCGCCCCAGAAATAATGCCAGGAGCGAGGATGATACTTAGATAAAGGAGGTGGATTAATTGAACTTGCAGCATAGGAGACGATAGCAAAGTCTAGATCGCTATTAGCAGTTATAGTAGTAAATATTACTAACAGCCTCAGTATATTCCGCAAATATGTGAATTGGTGTGAGTTCGGGCACCGCCTGGGGATTTAGCCCGCACTTCAGTCGCGGGTGGGTGATGAACAAAAGCTAATCAATCGGCTCCCAAATCTCTAGCTGTCTAGATGCAGCCACAAACCCGTTGAGAAATTTTGGTGGATAGATAAATCTATCGTAGGCTAATGCCATTTGTCTGGCAGCTTCAGCGGGGGGAATCCGCCCGATCCCCGTTCCCAATCCCGGACACGCGATCGTGGTAATCTGGCGATCGCAATAGCGATTGTGTTGTCTGACGGCTAATAGCATCGCCCACATCGCCACGTATGGGATGTCGGTACCGACAATCGGCATCGGTACGCGCATCGTTGGGGTATGCGCCAACCAGGGATGTTGGGGGTGTCCGGTTGCGACGATAATTGAGGTACCCACCGATTGTTCGCCTAAATAGTCATCGAGGATCTGTTGTTGAACTCGTTCCATTAGGGATTTGCCAAAAAACTTGGTAATGGCGGCATCTACGCCACCATCCATCATCCCAAAAGAATTACCAGGACTGACCAGACAATCATAGCTAGCTAATTGCTCGAAGCCACAGTTAGCGACTCCTACGTTTGGTAGGTAAGCAAAGCATTCTTGAAAGGCTGTGGCGAGGGCGTAATTAGGATCGACAAGGATAAGTTTGATGGTTGAGTCATGCATATGCGATCGAACTTAACAAGCTCGATCGGATTTGTCAAACAGATCTCAATGCTTATTGGCTAAGTTAGCTGCAATCAAAAATCGCCCCCTAACTAGTAAGGAGCGATGTTTAATTTACGATTCAAATACAACGCTTGAATCTTTAGGAAGTCTATCCATTATTTGGTACGGGACTGACGGGGCTCGAACCCGCGACCTCGCGCGTGACAGGCGCGCGCTCTAACCAACTGAGCTACAGTCCCATTTAATCAACAGATCTCATTATGCACTGTTTTCGCCTGGGTGTCAACTGGTTGGCGGAAAGTTTTTTACGGGAACTGGGGGCACGGGGGGACAGGGAGATGGGAGAACTAGGGGAAGTCGATGGGCTTTTAATCCCCTATCCCCTATCCCCTATCCCCTACTTAGTCCACTCAGTGTGGAACGCGCCTGGTTTATCGGTACGTTCGTAAGTATGGGCACCGAAGTAGTCCCGTTGAGCTTGAGTGAGGTTCTGGGGCAGATTGGCACGACGATAGCTATCGAAGTAATCTAGCGACGCACTAAAAGCGGGGACGGGAATGCCCAGTTTAGCTGCTTGAGAAATAACTTCGCGCCATGCGGCTTGACGATCGAGAATAGTCTGTTTGAATTCTGGAGCTAGGAGCAGATTGGCTAAATTTGGTTCGGCTTTGAAGGCATCCTTAATTTTATTGAGGAATCCAGCCCGAATAATGCACCCACATTTCCAAATCCGAGCAGTTTCGCTCAGATTGAGATCGTACTTATAAGCATCCGAAGCTGCGCCGAGTAGTGCCATCCCCTGAGCATAGGAACAGATTTTCGAGCAATACAGTGCGTCACGTACCT
>NZ_JANPLS010000397.1:0-11391 GCF_031422475.1 Chamaesiphon sp. VAR_48_metabat_403 | reverse complement strand
GAAGCTTCCCCCACAAAGCTCGCGCCCAAGACCGCACTTTTCGCTACGCGGACTAATAAACTAGTCCGCGTAGGCGGACTTTGCAGCATTAGCCGCGACTTTAGTCGCAGGCATTCTATAGGTAGCAACTTGGGTTAATTTAACGTACTCTTACCCGAATCACTCTATCCGACAATCCTTACAAACGAACCCGCTGTAAAGGTTAAGTTAAGATCGATTGCGCTAATATCGCATGTCTGGGATTGTGAGACTCGATCGCGCTGTTGGACGATACATCCCCACAATCTTGCTATGGCAATTACTCTAGCCATTTAACCCGCTCAGTAGCGATCGGCTAGATAACGTAAAATTCGATACAGCACTTGCTAAGTAGAAGAAGTGCCCGTAATATAAAAGTATGAACGGTTTTGAAAGCAGCTTTCCACAAGCGTTTCGAGCGATGATTGGGTGTTACATTCAATAATCTTGCTGGACGCTCGAACTAACTTTCGAGCATGTGGATAAGCAAACACAAAGAAACCCGCTAACAGCTCGACGATCGAAAAGTGAGATCGGCGGGTTGCGAGCACTAGACTCAGCAACCATCACTTTTGAGTGGGGTTTGTTAACGAGTTATCAAATAAAACACTGACCAAAGTATACATTACTCAACCCAAAATAGAAAGTCAGAACATATGAATTTCACTACTAAAATCGCTCTCGCTCTCGTTGCTACTACTGCTGGTATTGCTTCCCCCATGGTAGCTAATGCTGGCCCAACTACTGGTTCTACTGCTGCTGCGGTATCGATCAAGTTCCAAAAAAGTGGTGGTACTGGTAACTTCACCATTAATCCTGGCAGCACGGCTACTGGTGGCGGTAGCGGCATTCAAGAACTCTCTGCTGCTGTAGCTACTGGCGAAACCCTCGCGACTGCTGCCGCTCAAAGTAACAAAAAAGGTACTAGTGCTACTGCTAACGGCTTTAGCGCACCTGTAACTCTCTCCTACGAAACTTTCAACACTCAAAGTAAGGTTCAAGGATCTTCCGAGTCCACTTCCAACAGTGAATTCAAAGCACAAGCGGCGGTTGACTTTGCTGCTGCTCAAAAAAGTTCTCAATCAGCTTCCTTCTTTGAATCTGAAAGACTCAGCCTTACCACCAAAGGCAAAAAAGTCACTAACTTGACTGTAGAACAGATCGAAGCTGCTAAAGCTGCTGCTAGTAGCGAAGCTAACGTGAAATTAACCGCTAGCTTGAACGCTAGTGCTTCACAAAGTGCTACCAAAAAAGATTCTGCTACTATTTCTGGTAGCTCGGTAGGAACTAACTATCAGTACACTGGTTCTTCTGCTGGTTTACAGTACCTCCCCGCAGTTGTCAAATAGTAATTGAGTTGCGCCGACTTCAGACTTCATCCTGAGTCGGTGCTAACACATTCACCATCGACAGCCAATTTATCCATCACTAGTTTAGTTCGCCACAGGTAACGCCGAACGAACGTTCTAGGATGGATATTTTTTGTCCGAACTCAACTTTGCGATCGCGACGACCTTCTTTAAGTATGACTGCACGATTATTCATTTATCTTCAAGCTGCTATCAAATTAGGATCTTACCCGATCGCGCTGTTGGGTTGGGCTGTTGCGCTTGCGAGTAACGTTAGAGCGGCATCGCCAGTCGCCGAGCCAACTAGCGATTTATTTGACAGTGACAATATTTCTCCCAGTCAGATTTTCAACAAATCCGATCGGGAAACACCAAACGCCAATGTTGCCCAGAAAGTAACTAATCCCCGCGCACCGCAACTTCTGGCACAGGTATTTCCAGTACCCAATCTCACCCCGATTTTTACCCTCTCCACACCGATTTCGATCCCTGCCATCCCTCGGCTCGATAGCACCAACCCACTGAACTCGATTATTACGCCAGAGTTAATCGTCGCACCGAATAACACGCCAGCCGTATCATCGCAAAATGCGCCGACGCAACCAGATTCGCGCTTTATCCTCCCACCCCGCGAACTCGATCCGGCTACCGTCGATCCGTTCTCGACACAATTTATTCTCAATGGGGATAAAATCTCGCACTTTACGCCGACGATCGTTAAAACTGGCTACGAATCGGGGAATTTTCGGACGAGCGACCTCAATTTTAATGTCTATAAAGTCATCAAATCCGAGAATATTCAAAGCGTCACCAAGGATGTGGTATTGCGCGTCGATAGCCAAATCGAATCTGTCGGCGTGCGGAGCATCGAGCGTCAACGCGATCTGACTGTTGCTGTCTCCCAACCCCAAACTTTATTGGGGGTGCGCCAACAAATTAGTCTCGACGGCGATTGTCTGGATGGTTCGGGACGCACTTGTACGTTTCTCCCCGGACTGAGGATCGATGAATCAAATCTCAATCGCCAACTCCAGCCGACGGGGGTAACTGTTACTTCGCAATTTGGCGATGTTATTTCGCCTGCATCAGTCGCCGCAATTCGAGAGCCAGGATTTCAAGGTGGTGCCAATGGTGAGAACTATGGCATCGATCTTACCGTCCCCGCGATCGGGTTAGTTACAACTCCGTGGTCTGCCAATCCCGTCTCTACAGGCAGCCGTCGGGAAGATATTACTGCTGGGGTCGCGGTCAATTACACGCGGATGAATCAGAATTTAGCCACCAATGGCGTGGAATCGGTGCTAGGACGGACAATTCGATCGGTTACTTTGACTAATAACGAGCGCAACCAGGCAATTAATCTGGGTGTAGTCGCCCTCGGTCAGGTGTTACCAGCAGCTAGACCCAGTATCGCTGCTGGCACACCAGGGACGCGGATCGTGGTCAATCCCAATCTCTACCGCGCGGCTAATGCGATTAGAATTCCTGAGAACAGTCAGACTGTCTTTCAAACGGGAACGGGTTACGCCATCAGTCGGGGTGCCGATCCCAAAATTCCGCCAGCAGCCAGTCATCAAGCGATTTGGGTTGGGTTGTCTCCCGTCGTCGAGCGGCAAGTCGTCCGCGATTATAATTATGTCACGCGCCGCGATCCGCAGATCGTCCAAAGTGGCGGCGGTGAAGGCGGGAGCGTTCCTGTCGCGGTAAATCTGAATAATTTTGGGTTTAATTCGGGCAGCTTGCAAAATGTTTACAGTCAAGGCTATGTTACCGTCTACAATCGCGATGTCGATCGCGTCGATGTCGAGACGCTGCGCCAACGCACCGATTATTTTCCCCATGTGAGTTTTACAGGGACGAGTTTGACGGAAAATAGCTTGTGGCGGTACTACACAGGCGCGATCGCCAGTATTGGTTCTGGTTCGCAAGCACCGCAAAATATTAAAGCTTATGTCGGCACCGATTACGCTGTCGTCAATCCGCGCGGCTTGAGCTACAGTTTCGGCGGCATCGGCTATCTCAATCCCGATCCGGAATATGCCACCCAATTATTCGTCAATACAACTCAAGCAATCCCGCTCGGAGCCAACCCCCGCAATAATCTATCGATCGGAGTCAATGCTAATTATATCGTCGATGGCTCGATTACCATCCAGTCACTCCCCGTTCGATCGACGCAAAGCTTTGTCAATGCCGGGGTAAATGTCAATATCGGCGATATCTCGATCGGCGGTACGCAATTTATCGGCAACATTTTACCCGAATCGACCGATAGTAAAACCCTATTTAATATCGGTTGGAAAGTAACCGATCGCTTAAATATCGGGGCGTTTTATACTGTTGCCGATCGAAATATTTCCACCAATCCCTATGGTGCCAATCTCAGCTACGCTCTCGATCCCAATTCTGATTCCATGCTGTTCTTGGGCTGGAATGCTGCCGAAATCGATTTTCGGCGCACCCTTGGACCCACATCAAATATTTACCGCGATAATACCTTTACAATGTCGATCCGCTACGGATTTTAACAGCGGTTTTGACTGATAAGCGAACATGCCGATCTTGTTTATTCCTATTGGCAGATAACTATTACCAGCCGATTAGATAGGCTCTAAATAAGCCGATCGGGCTGTCAATTTTTAACTGCGGGAAAAAGAGATGAAAGAGCCAGAACTGAATGAATTAATAGATAGAGATCTTGATGAAGATGCATATCGATCGGCTGTTAATGGCGATGAGGCTGTTGGTGGTAGTACCGCAGTTCCCAGTCAAAACGACACCGAAGAACTAGCACAGGCTGTAGGCATCGAGATCGAGGAAGGATCGCCGTTAGCAATTGAGGAAACGATCGAACGTCGCGATCGCAATCGCTGGGAACTAGACCCCGATTCGGTTGCAACGCAATAAAATCGATCCCCGTCCCCCCGTCTCCCAGTCCCCCAGTCCCCCCGTCCCCCAGTCAGTGAGCGAAGCCGAACTGCCGTCCCCCCGTCCCCAATTTTTGAAGTCTCAAAATAGTGTTGGTACTCATGCCCACTCAGGTTAAGATGTGTAAATAAACGAATGAAAATCGAGCGATCGTAGGTCTAGTCGATCCTAAATTCTCATCATTTACTATTTACTTCCTATCTTCACCCGAACATGACCGATCGCAGCTTACCGTTAACCGTTGAAGACCCTACCATTCCAACGATCGATTGGTCGGTGGGGATGGGTTATCGGCGACTCAAAGCCGCGACGATCTTGGGGGGATTGTGGCTGGGCGTTGCAGCTTTACATTTAATTAGTTGGGGCTACCTGGTGGCTTGGGGAATATCGAGTGTATTTTGCTTGGGAGCATTGCGATTGGTAACCACTAAAATTGCGCCATCCCCCGTATTTATCCCCCCCCAGACTTATCCATTTATTTCACTGGCGATTGCGGCTAAAAACGAAGCTGCGGTGATTACCAACTTGGTTGAAAGTCTGTGCAGTTTAAATTATCCAGCCGATCGATATGAAGTCTGGGCGATCGACGATAATAGTACCGATCGGACACCAGAAATTTTAGACGATCTCGCCCGGAAATATCCGCAACTGCAAGTACTCCACCGCACCGAACACCAGACTGGGGGCAAATCTGGCGCGCTCAATCAAGTCCTCACCTTAATGCAGGGCGATTTAATCGGCGTGTTCGATGCTGACGCACAAGTTACGCCCGATTTTCTCGATCGCGTTGTCGCTCACTTCCAAACCGAATCTGTCGGCGCGATCCAACTTCGCAAAGCCATTACCAACAGCGAGACTAATTTTCTCACGCGCGGACAGCGGGCAGAAATGGCTCTAGACGCTTATCTCCAGCAACAACGTACAAACAGCGGTGGCGTTGGCGAATTACGCGGTAACGGTCAATTTGTCCGCCGTACGGCGTTAGCTAGTTGCGATGGTTGGAACGAACAGACGATCACCGACGATTTGGATCTGACATTGCGGTTGCATCTGACGGGGTGGGATATTGAAGTTATGTCTTATCCGCCAGTGGGTGAAGAAGGGGTGACGACCGTTACCGCCTTGTGGAATCAACGCAATCGCTGGGCGGAAGGCGGCTTTCAGCGGTATCTCGACTACTGGGAACCGATCGTTAGCAATCGGATGGGAACGAAAAAAACGATCGATCTGATTTCATTTTTATCGATTCAATATTTACTCCCACCTGCGGGGATTCCCGATTTTCTGCTGGCATTTTGGCTCAAACATCCGCCGCTATTGCTGCCGATGACGGCAACATTGGGCGTGGCTCTGCCGTTGTGGGCGGCTTGGGTGGGGTTGCGGCGCAGTTATCAACAGGCGGGGACGGTGGTTGCGCCTGCAACATTACTCGTCCAAACGGCGATCGGATCGTTATTCATCCTCCATTGGTTGGTAGTCATGCCCTTTGCGATCGCCCGGATGGCAATTTTCCCCAAACGTCTCAAATGGGTCAAAACCCTCAGACAAGCCGATTTATAAATTATTGTAAAAAAAAATACAGAATACTGAGAAAAAATAACCAATAATACGTCGGTTATTGGGCATACTTAGTATAGATAGATAGATCCTTACTTAGACCATTAGCTACGATCGAAGGGTGTGGCACAATAAATGGGTGGGTCTAGTATCTACATCCGCCCCTCACTCATTAGCGCAGCCTCTCACTAGAGAATCGATTACTCATGCAGGACTCTCGCGAAATTGATTATTTCGGACAACGCATTCTTCAGATCGTCCAGCCCCTTGCTGCTGGCGAAGATCGACGGGAGGTGCTAGCTCTTTTAGCTCAATCGATTGCTAACAACTTTGCAGCAGATGGCTGCTGGATCCTACAGTATACATTTCCAGATACTGTCAGAGTTGCGGCTAGTGCCTGTGTTAGCCATCGGACTAGCTCGATCTCCGATCGACTGCCAACGTGCGAAATTCCCGCCGCGCCGACACCAATTCAGTGGCGGATGCCCTTGCTACCCGATTATCATGTGACGATCGTTGAAACTCGCAACCAGGCGCAGGTGACTGGCTGCGTAATTCTGGCGACTAAAGGCGTGGAATGGTATCGAGAAACAAAATTAATCTTGCAGATTGTGGCTGACTATGTTGGCGTTGCCCTAATTGAAGAAGATCTGCAAGCGCAAGCAAAAATCGCCAGCGTCTATCCATTATTACACCAGCGGCTGACTCAAGCGATCGTCGAAAAACAGCCGATGGAGCGGTTGTTTGAGGTGGCTGTATCGGATATGGTATTGGCATTACAACTCAAGCGAGGATTGGTGCTGACTCTCAAAGCTAGTAATAAGCAGCCCGCCCAGCCGCTCGAAACAGCGGCTCCCGCAGTAGTAACAGAACCCGATTTACCCTTTGAAGTTTCGGAATGGGATCGCCCGGTAAATTCGGGATCGAACCAACAAACAGCCGCAGTCGTTGGCGGAAAGCCCGCTCCCCTGGAGAATCGATCCTCGGTGGCAACAAGCATCCAACCAGATCTCCCCATAAGTGGCTTGACACCTGCGGTGAAGCCGCCGATTCAAGTGCAAATCGTCACCGAAATTGATGTCCGCCCAGGCGAGCGACACCCATTACCGCCGTCTTTTTTACTCGAAAATTCGCAATTGTGCAAAGCTGCGCTGGCAAATGCTCCCAATCCCACGATCTTTAATGGGCACGATCTCCAGAGTACCTCGATCGATCGGCTGGTTTTTCAAGACGATCGTTTACCGAGTATCGCGATGATTCCGCTGATGGGCACCGTTACGCCAAATCGCCAGCCTGCTGATGCGGTGTGGGGCTGGTTGGTACTCCAACACGATCGTTCTCGCCAGTGGCATCCCGTCGAATTAAAATTACTCCAGGCGCAGATTTTACAAATCGCCCTCGCCAGAATTCAACGCCGCGCCCTCAAACAGGCTGGTAATGCGATCGCCAACCGGACATCTCAAGTGCAAACGAGCCTGCAACTTCAGGCAAAGTTACACGATGTCGGGCGCAAGCGGATGGAGAAATTGCGTCAAGCCAACGATTTTAAAGATGAGTTTATCAGTACGATCGGGCACGAGTTACGCACGCCGCTGACGAGTATGTCGTTAGCAATTAAGATGTTACGTCAGGCAGATGTCGATCCCGCTCGGCGCGAACAATATCTCGATATCCTCGAAGATCAGTGTCAGCGCGAAATTAAACTGGTTAACGATATCCTCAAACTTCAACAGTTAGAATCGCACCAATTAGAATTTCGTCCCCAGCAAATCGGCATCGATAGACTTGTTTCCGAGCAAGCGACGATTGTTGCCGAGCGGTGGCAACAGAGTAAGGAAATAGAGTTATCGCTACATTTACCATCGACATCATCTCAAATTGAAACCGACGCAGATAGTCTCAAACATATTATTGAAGAATTGCTGATCAACGCTGGTAAATTTGCCATCCCCAAAACGATGGTAGAAGTCTGGTTGACGATCGAACCAGAACGTGCGATCTTTAAGATTGCCAATTTGAGTAAGCCAATTGCTAGCGCAGATCTGCCGAATTTATTCGATCGATTCCGGCGCGGTGAGGGCGTTACCCAACAGGCAATCGCGGGTACTGGTTTGGGCTTGGCACTAGTTAAATCGATGGTAGACCACATTCAAGGTACGATTGTAGTAGAAAGTACTGCGGTAGAACCCACGATCGCCAAAACTAGTTTCACTGTCGCGATCCCGACAGTACTCGAACGTCACTAGCTTGAGGAAATTAGCCCCTATGCGGATCGGACAGCAAGTCTCACCAGTTTTGCCCAGATTGGTAGCAGCCGATCCGATTTCACCCGTACGGCAATTTCGCTGGCAAAAATTGCCATATTCACCTCAAGCCAGACAATTCGATATTTTTACCGCAGCAATTGGCTTAGGGTTAAATCTGCTGCGCGATGTGGTTCTACCTACTAAAAACGAGCGATATCACAGTCGGCGCGCTCAAAAATTAGTCGATACCGCGATCGGATTGGGGCCGACTTTTATTAAGATCGGTCAATCTTTATCGACTAGAGTTGACTTTTTTTCACCGATTTATACCGAAGCACTGAGTCAATTACAAGATCGGGTGCCAGCTTTTAGTGTCGAAGAAGCCGTAGCAATTATCGAGACAGAATTAGGCACTTCTATCGACACATTATTTACCCAATTCGACCCGATTCCCCTGGCGGCGGCGAGTTTAGGGCAGGTACATCGCGCTCAATTGCGGAATGGTGTAAATGTAGTAATTAAAATCCAACGTCCGGGTTTACAGCGATTACTAGAACTCGATTTTAAGGTAATTAATAAGCTGTTTTGGTGGATCGATTTATTATTACCTAAGAAACGAGCTGCCGAACTCCGTGCCATCCATCAAGAATTTTTCACCCTGCTGTTTCAGGAAATTAACTATACCAACGAAGGTCAAAACGCCGATCGCTTTCGATCGAACTTTAAAGATAGTCAACAAGTTGTTGCCCCGGAGATTTATTGGAAATACACCACCGATAAGGTATTAACAATGAGTTATTTACCTGGCATTAAAATCGACGATCTGGCAACCTTATCAGCCTGTGGATTTGACCCCAAACAAATCAATCAGCTCGGAATTTGTTGTTATCTCAAACAACTATTAGTCGATGGCTTTTTTCAAGCCGATCCGCATCCCGGTAATATGGCAATTATGGCAGATGGCAAATTAGTCGTCTACGATTTTGGGATGATGGTAGAGTTAAAACATATTTCTACCGAACGCACGATCGAGACTTTTTGGGCGGTAATGAAGAAAGATAGTGAAGCTGTTACTAATAACTTAATCGAACTGGGATTAGTCGAAGAAGTTGTAGATATGCGCCCGATTAAACGTGTAATTGAGTTCATGCTAGAACGCTTTACCGATCGACCTGTAGATGTTAGGGAGTTCGAGCAGATTAAAAGTGAAATGACGACTCTCTTCATCCAGCAACCCTTTCAAATGTCCCCTGAGATGAGCTTTATTATTAAAGCTTTATCTACCCTCGATGGCATTGCCCGCACGTTAGATCCTGAATATAATTTAGTCGCCGCAGCCCAACCATTTGTCCGCAGCTTTGCAGTTACCGAACGCGGTAATATCGTCGGTAAATTAAGCAAGCAAGCCGTTAGTTATCTCAAAGATAAATTAACTAAGCCTAATGCCAATAAGCTCCGAATTAGTCAACTAGAACAACAATTAGAACAGCAAGAAATTGAAGCATTAATGCGATCGCAAATAACCGATCGATCGATTAAAAGGTTGCATTTAGTCATTCGTAATCTCAGCTATTTATGCTTAACGAGCTTTAGCGCGATCGCCACAATATTACTTAGTTCTATATATCCAGCTTGGTCTTTATATTTATTTGGTATTACTGGCGTGAGTGGATTAATCTGGTTATTGTCTTTATTAAATATAGTTATTAAAAATCGATTTACCAATTAAGGTTAAAACTAATAATTGTGATTTCTAGAATTTTAAATCAGTCAGATGGTAAATGGGTATTTGAAGATTTGGCGCAGATGCTTTCGCGATCGCTGTGGGTAGATATTAGCGAAACTCCTGGAGATCTTAATTATATTCTTTGTACCGATTCAGAATTAATAACCAGTCAGATCGGTAGTTTTATCCCCTTGCGATCGATTAATATTGCCGCAGATAAAAGAGAGATCGAACAAAAATTCAAAGCTTTTGGCGTTAACAGACCTAAAACATTTATTTTAGCATCAATTAAAGATGTAGAATTAATTTTAACCACCCATCCTCGCGATCGATGGATTCTCAAATACCCCACCGGATGCGGCGGCATGAATCATCGATTAATCGAACATATTAGCGAAATTCCCGAACATTGGCCGCAACCATTTCTCATTCAAGAATTCATCGAATCGGTTCAGCCAGCAGTGTATCGATTTTATTGCGTAGATGGTAATTTATTTGGATTTAATGCCAGAAAATTCGCCGATCCAAATATCTCCACTCCGTGGGTATCTCATGCTAACGGTGCTAGATACAGTCATCAAGAAACTCCACCTCCAGCCGCGATCGAAGTTGCCACAGCAGCTTTAATGGCAACAGGTTTATACTATAGTTTTGGTGCGGTAGATTTAGTTATAGATCTTCACGATCGCTGGTACGCACTCGAAGTCGGTACCGATGGCATTTATAATCATGTCGATCGAGATATCGATAATAATGCGGTATTAGACGAACTCAACGAACGACTCGCGATCGCGTTTTGGAAAAGACTCGGAACACCACCCTGGGGGAAAAGTTGGCAGTATCGAGAATAAAGATCCGATCGAATTCGATCGCAGATTGGCATAATTTCTCTGAATTGCTAGTGGGGTTGGGCGGGTTCGTTTTTAGGTTATCTGTAGAATCTACAATTATTAGCATAAACCCGCCCCTACGGTCGATAATCTCATTTTACATGCCAAACAACCGATCTAACGCGATCGATTGTGCCGCAGCCATTTGTCCGTAACAGAACACGCACGGAATTTCTGGTGGTAAAAGTGGCGCGAAATCTGCCATTAAATAAGGACTGCCGTAAATAACTAATCCTTGTAATTGTCCGTTGGCTAATAACTGTTGAAATAATTGTTTCGCCACAGATGTAATTCCCAAACCGCCCGAAAATGGACTAGTCCGAATGAAAAGTTGCAAAATAGCTGAATCTTCAGGCGCGATTGTAATCGTGGGGCTATGACGGTTAATAAGCTGAAGTTGATAGCCGAGTTTGGTGGGGATAGTGACGGCAGGAGTACTACGACTGAGGAAGGTAGTATCTAAAATCTCTTCTAATACGACGATATTCTTGCCAGAGCTGGGCTTGAGCGGTAAATTGCCCTGAGTCACGATCGAGTCTTGTAATATCCGATCGGCAACAGCCATTGCCTGCGGTTGGGCGAGAGTGGTAAAAGCAGCGGGTTGACTATTTACAGGCGATTGAGTGAGGGTGACACCATCCCAATTTTGGAACAACTTCTGTTTCGCTCTCCAAATT
>NZ_JANPLS010000396.1:0-3833 GCF_031422475.1 Chamaesiphon sp. VAR_48_metabat_403 | reverse complement strand
TTCGAGCCGCGATTACCTCCGGTAGGCTACGCCAACGACATCGGGATTAACTTTCTCGATACAGGCGACTTTTATGGCATGGGTCACAATGAATTGCTGATTCGCGAAGCCATCAAAGGGGTTCCCCGCGACAAAGTATTCATTGCCGTGAAGTTCGGGGCACTGCGCGACCATAAAGGTGGCTTTAACGGTGAAGATAGCCGTCCGGTGGCGGTGCAGAACTTTCTAGCTTATAGCTTGCAACGGTTGGGAGTGGACTACATCGATCTGTACTATCCCGCACGAGTCGATTCGCATGTCCCGATCGAAGACACTGTTGGTGCGATTCGGCAGAGCCGACGCTACGCGAACGCCGACCTAATTCAAGACGGCAAAGTGCGCTATGCCGGACTCTCAGAAGCGGGTGCTGATACCCTCCGCCGAGCGGCTCAGGTGCATCCGATCGCCATGCTGCAAACAGAATACAGTCTCTGGACGCGAGAGCCGGAAACAGATCTGTTGCCCGTCTGCCGAGAATTAGGCACGAGTTTAGTTGCTTACTCACCACTGGGGCGCGGATTTTTAACGGGAGCCTTTCAATCTCCCGATAACTTCCCGCCAGACGATTGGCGGCGGCACAGTCCCCGCTTTCAAGGCGAGAATTTCTATCACAACTTAAAATTGGTCGAAGAAATCAGGAAAATCGCGACCCAAAAGCAGTGTACGCCTGCCCAACTCGCCCTCGCTTGGCTATTGGCAAAAGGTGAGGATATCATCCCCATTCCTGGGATGAAACGTCAAGTACCACTGCATGAAAATGTGGGCGCAGTAGATATTGTGTTAACTGCTGCTGAACTGCAACAGATTGAAGCAATTATGCCGATCGGTGCTGCTGCGGGTACTCGTTATCCTGAAGCATTAATGGACTCCCTGAGCCGTTAGTTTCATTCATTGCTGGAGCGAGTTCCGGCAATGATTTCAGACCGTTAGCCGTTGTGCTAATGTACGGTTAATACTGAAGTGAATTATCATTAGGGATGAAGC
The DNA here is from genome assembly GCF_031422475.1 of Chamaesiphon sp. VAR_48_metabat_403. NCBI lineage: Bacteria > Bacillati > Cyanobacteriota > Cyanophyceae > Gomontiellales > Chamaesiphonaceae > Chamaesiphon > Chamaesiphon sp. VAR_48_metabat_403. The sequence goes on along the minus strand of NZ_JANPLS010000396.1, from coordinate 2,810 downwards.
CAATATTAACTATTGAAGATTTGTGCGCTGAAGCAGCTAAATTCGCTGAAATAGAATCTCTGTATGATGAACCTGTACTTTACGGAGTGACAGATGGAAAAGCTGTCGGAACATATCTCGAACACAAATTCACCGCTTATTTGGCTGAAAACTACATTTCTCAACAAGGAAACTCAGCATTAGGCATTGACCTTCCCGCGCTTGAAGTTGATATCAAGGTAACGAGTATCAAGCAACCACAATCTTCTTGTCCTTTCAGGTCAGCAACTCAAAAAGTATTTGGTCTAGGATATCATCTTCTGGTTTTTGTTTATGACAAATATGATGATTCTGAAAATAGAACTGGAAGATTAAATATGCAGCATACTATTTTTATAGATAGAAGTAGAACCGCAGATTTTCAGACCACGAAAGGCATTATAGACATTTTGAACCGAGAAGGCAATAAAGATGACATTATTGCTTTTATAATGGAAAGGAATTTGCCAGTTGATGAAATTGGTGCAAATCAGTTAGCCGAAATAATTTTAGAGTCACCTCCGAATCAAGGTTATTTGACGATCTCAAATGCGCTGCAATGGAGATTGCAATACAGCAGAGTTATTCAGCAAGCTGGCAGTATTTCAGGAATATTTAGAGTTAGATAATTAATAATGACAAAATCTTTAGAAAAGTGGCAATTTGGTGATTTTCAAACTCCCGATGAACTTGCATGGGAAGTAGTTAAGACTCTCAAGCTAAACCATAAAATATCACCGAAAGTCATTATAGAGCCAAGCTGCGGAAAGGGATCGTTTATCAGGGCTTCACTCAATGAATTCACACATTCAAGAGTAATAGGCTTAGATATAAATGAAAAATATGTCGAAGCAGCAAATCTGTCTATATCTGAGTATCTGAATTCAGAAAATGCAACTATATACAAATCGGATTTCTTTGATACGGATTGGAAATCTCTTATTTCTAATCTGTCTGACGATATCCTAATAGTCGGTAATCCTCCTTGGGTTACAAGCAGTGAATTGAGTATTCTTAATAGTCAAAATATTCCTTTAAAGTCAAATTTTCAGAATAGACGAGGTATTGCAGCTATTACAGGCTCAGGAAATTTTGATATTTCTGAGTGGATGTTGTTGCAATACGTTGAATGGTTATCTAAAAGAGAAGGCACTATAGCAGTCTTATGTAAGTATTCTGTAGCTCGTAAGGTTATACGTCAAGTCAAGAAGAGATCGGGAAATAGGTTTTCTGGGTATCTTTATTTAATAGATGCAAAAGCTTATTTTGATGCGTCAGTAGAGGCTTGTCTCTGTGTTCTTTCTACTAATAAAAATAGCAATATAGATTATGAGGTTTATGAAGATTTGAAAGCTGAAAAAGCATCATATTTAATTGGAGAAAGAGATGAATCGATCGTCAGGGACACAGTTAAATATGAGAAGTGGAGGCATTTAACAGGTCAAGATCTAAAATATTTGTGGCGGTCTGGAATCAAGCATGATTGTTCTAAAGTCATGGAACTAGAGCGCGTTCAAGATGCTTTATTCCAAAACGGATTTGGAATAAAATACACTCTTGAGGAAAACTATTTGTATCCTCTTTTAAAGAGTTCAGACATTGGCAATGGCAGAACTCTTGATTATCGAAAAGTCGTGTTGATCACACAAAAGTCGATTGGTGAAGATACAAGTATTATTAAAGATAAAGCTCCTAAAACATGGCAGTATCTACTCGATTATGATAAATTGTTAAAAAACAGAAAGAGTTCTATTTATAAAAACAAGCCGCCATACTCTATCTTTGGTGTTGGCCCATATTCTTTTAAAAATTGGAAAATAGCGATATCTGGGCTTTATAAGAGACTAAGTTTTTGTCTTGTTAAACCCTTAGATGGAAAATCGGTAATGTTTGACGATACTGTAAATTTTTTGTCTTTTGAAACTGAGGCGGAAGCTAAATTCATTCTTGGGTTACTGACATCTAATCCTTCGTTAGAGTTTTTTGACTCTATGATTTTTTGGGATGAAAAAAGACCAATTACAATAGATATCCTCAAGCGGTTATCTCTTAAAGCGGTTGCAAGAGAACTGGGAGTTTTAGAAAATTATCTGCAATGGGCTGAAGCTGTCCAGATAAATTCTAACGGTCAGTTGGAATTTGGACTAGCAGAGCAGTCCTCCCATTAAGACGATCGAGCAATTTCTTTGAGAGGAATGTAATATAACCGTTTCTAGCTAAAGATTCGGCAAAGCCGACGCTACGCGAACGCCGTTGGCGTAGCCGCGCTCGAAGCAGGTAATCGATCGCCAAGATCCCAAATCGGTTCGATCGGGAGACTGTTCCCCATAATCTGTCTATCTGGTACTTGTCCGTCCGCAATTGCCAGCGATATTATTAACCCAACCAATCGACGACAATTCGAGCTGCTGATGCAATAACGTCATTACGCGCCTTAGCATCTTTCTCGCCTTGAGTGGTGTAAATGGCGACAACGACGGGCGCACGGCGTGGCGGCCACAGCACGGCAATATCGTTGGCAGTACCGTAATCGCCAGTACCCGTCTTATCGCCGACTTGCCAGTCGGCAGGAACACCCGCTCGAATGCGAGTCGCTCCAGTCGTATTGCCCTGTAGCCAAACTCGTAATTGTAACTGGAGACGCGGCTCTAGTGCGTCTCCAAAGGCGAGTCGTTGGAGAGATAGTCCCATCGCATTGGGTGTCGTTGTGTCCCGTCGATCGCCTGGAATCGATGAATTAAGGGCAGTCTCCCACCGATCGAGTCGAAATTGACTGTCGCCGATCGATCGCG
>NZ_JANPLS010000395.1:0-7469 GCF_031422475.1 Chamaesiphon sp. VAR_48_metabat_403 | reverse complement strand
CTCCATCGTTTCAGTCCCTCAGGCGGGATTCAGCTTCGATCGATCCCTTCGAGAATGCCCTATAACACGTCTGTTTTATGTTTCAGTCCCGCAGGCGGGATTCAGCTTCGATCGATTTAAGTTTTTATTTGGTATATCACTAGCATCTATAATGTTTCAGTCCCGCAGGCGGGATTCAGCTTCGATCGATTCTCGCGATATTTTCTACATACCACCCAATATTAGTGTTTCAGTCCCGCAGGCGGGATTCAGCTTCGATCGATCTAGTAATGTTTCGTTGTTGTTATATCGTTCTGTGTTTCAGTCCCGCAGGCGGGATTCAGCTTCGATCGATCTGGGCAAGTTAGCGCACTTGGTGTGATTTCCAAAAGTTTCAGTCCCGCAGGCGGGATTCAGCTTCGATCGATATTCGACAAGGGGCTGACGATGATGAGATTTTTATGTTTCAGTCCCGCAGGCGGGATTCAGCTTCGATCGATTTTTCAAGATCAATAATCTACTGCGGTTAGTTGATGTTTCAGTCCCGCAGGCGGGATTCAGCTTCGATCGATTCAGTCCAATCGGTTAGATCGTTTTCAATCAACTGTTTCAGTCCCGCAGGCGGGATTCAGCTTCGATCGATGAATGTGGTGCGACTTTTGAGATCGAAATAGTTGGGTTTCAGTCCCGCAGGCGGGATTCAGCTTCGATCGATCATCTACACAGCGAGGGCAAGATCGAAGTACTCCTATGTTTCAGTCCCGCAGGCGGGATTCAGCTTCGATCGATTGCAGGTATTTGAAAGCCTTTATACATATAGGTTATAGTACCATGTTTGGCAAACCTACCTAGCGAACCGAAAAATTAGATCGATCTGCTTTCGATATTTAGGGGCATTTCATTTCAAAGTATTTACCTGTCAAGGTTCTGGGGTTTTGGCAAACCTCCTGGGGAAAATTCCCCCGCTCTAACTCTGCCAAAAGCTCATGCTATTATCGTATCACAATAAAATTACAAGTTCTCGTTCTGGCTTTGTCGAACCATAAACGATCGTCCTTTGTACGGACTTAGAATCCAAAACATAGATCCGTACCGAATCCTCTTCTGGCTTAATCAACTGCTCTATTTGCGTTTGTAACTTGGCAAACTGCACCGCTGTCAAAAAACACTCAAACACACTATATTGTTCCCACTTACCATAACCGCCCAATAGTTTATGTAATCGATTGCGCCGCTTATTTGCTGGTTTATTATCGGGCAAATCGTAAATAATCAAATAAAACAGCGTAATCATCTTAATATCAAAGGTTTGTAGGGAACCTCCTCCTGTAAATGCCGCGCCAGTAAACGCGCTTGCAACTCGATCGATCTGCGATAGTTACACTTATACCCAAACACTGGATGGGTAAACTCATCGCTCATCTTCTTCTCAAACGCTTGCAGAAAAGTCTTCCGCGCCCCATCTGTCAAGCGATAACTACCCAGGCTCTCGGTAAAATCATCCACTTGAAGCTGACGATTGTTGATGACACTCAACACTAAATTGTCAGCGACGATCGATCGAAACTCCTCCATCAAATCTAGCACCAACGCTGGTTGACCGTGATGTACCTCATGTAAATAACCAATATAGGGATCTAATCCCGCCATGTGCGCTGCTGCCGTTACCTGACCTCTGAGTAACCCATAGGCGAAACTCAATAGTGAATTGACTGGATCTGTTGGCGGACGACGATTGCGCCCAGTAAACTTCCACTGAGGATTTAGCATCGCGGGCCAATAGCTAAAATATTCCTTCGCCGCAATGCCTTCGATTCCGCGTGCTTTGTCGATCGAGTCCTGAGCGAATACCTGCTTTTGCCGCTCCTTGAGTTGATTCTCTTTCTGTCCGTGGCGATAGAGAACGTTATATTGATTGTGAATCTTGGCTTGAATAATAGACTGTACCAAAGCTAATCGACGTACGGGATCGTCATAAAGTCGATACTGCGCTAATCGCAATTGACCATTGCGCGAATGTCCTGGCAAAGCCGCACCCAAATACTTACCGAAACTCGACAAATAATGGACTGGTAGACCCAGTTCTTGGGCATAAACTAGCGCGTCACCAGTTACTTGGGGATTTCCCATCAGGACAACTTGTTCCAGCGTTTGAGCGGGTACTTTTTGCTTCTTCCAGCTACCATCTTCCTGCTTGAGAGCCACTTGAAAAGCTTCATATTGCTTGCTCAGGATGGCATCGGGTTGAGTCACATATAGAATTGACATAGTTTTTGGTGTTAATGATGATTTAGGCAGTCAGTAATCGAATTTCGTTGGGCAGACAAATATGTTGGAGACTACATGCCTGACATTTTTTGGGACGATCGATCGGGGCAGGAATGGGAAATTCACCAGCGATTCTTGCGGCTTGAATTGCGGCTTCGGTGGCTTGGCGGAGTCGATCGGTAAAGAGTACTCGTTCGCGCCGCCGATTGGCATGATAGAAAATTTCGCCGTACTCGATCGATTTCCCCATCCGTTCTTCCAGGCACAATGCCGCACCACAGAGCTGAAAATGGTCACTCAAGTGTTTGCCCATCCGCCCTTTTTTATATTCGATCGGGACTAAATTACCGTGGGTTTCTTCGACGGCATCGATAATACCGCTGATGAGTAATCGATCGCTCCACACCCATTGCTGTTGGTGAATGGTGGTATCACCCTCACGGCGGGTAGTTTCTTTGTCGATATGCCGATGAACGTGAGTACCGATGACGGTGTGTTCGTTATGCTCGAATTCACCGAGTACACATTCTAAATAAAAGCGGCGATGACAATATTCCCAAGCATTTAGATAAGACAAGGATAAGTAGGTTTCGTCGTTCATGATTTCTGGTGTTGTCTGCGGCGGACGATGCCCATGCCCATCGGTGTCTTTCTGCCCACGCCAGCATAGAGGGCAAAATCTGCCAGAGTGTTGATTTGTTGAATTGTTTCTGGAGCGACATCGCCCAAAATCTGGAAAGTAATATCGCCGACGCAACCGATTAGTTTGCTGCGACTATCGATCGCAATTTCGGTACGGATGTTGAAGAAACTGGGATAAATGGGTTCGATAATCTCTTTGGAAAAAGGGATATCACTGTATAAGTTCCAACGTTTGAGTAAGCTGTTAAAAATTGTCTCTTTAGTAGGCAAAGCGCAATCATATTTACTCACCCGAAACGTAGTTGGGGTAAAGAAACTCAGGTGAATCTGTCGCTCTGTCGATGATGCCTGGGTATGTAAATGTTGATAGGTGCTAAAACTCGCCCAATCTCGCTCGGATTGAGGAGTAGATATAACACTAACCATTTGCAGTTCTACTTGCCCCAAATGCCAGGGCTGGTGAGGATCGATCGATAGCCACAGATGAGCGAGTTTGCTAAACAAGCTGTCATCCAGTAGAGAAATTCGCCACCAGCAGGGAGTACTAGCGGAGATCGATCGATCGTGCTGCCATTGGAGAAGATTTCGATCTCGATGAGGAGTTTGCAAGACGCTGAGGGTAAAGGCTTTGTCAGTAGTTTGTCCGTGCAACAAACCAGCTAACTCTGGATCTACAGATTTCACCAGATCGAGGAATAATGCATGATGGTGTCGCCCCGTCAGAAATTTTGGTGAGATATTGCCTTGGGGGATTAGGTTGAGAACTAGACTATGCGGCATTTGTATTCGCTAATTTGTAAAAATTAGACAAGTAATTTACAAGTATCAATTATTTATCTAATGATTTCGTATAAGTTACAATTGCAGATTTTTTCTGTTGGCTCTTATCCGTGTACTGATAAAGGAGCTTTTCTTCAGATCCGTTTGTTTTCAGTTTGATAAAAATACTAGGTAAATCGACAAATCCAAGCTCTGGGTCATAAGAGTATTCTGGTAAAGTTGCATCAAGAATAAAATCAGACAAACTGTTAGAGATGCTAATAATAATATCTTTGTTATATGCCGATCCCCATCCCAATGGATAGTTGTCATTCCATTTAGATGTCTCTTTGTCATATCTGCGCTCATTTACACAAACGAAAGCGAATTGATTTTCTCGACTACATAATCGATCGATTGGCACTGAGATACTATGTTTGACTTGCTCAGTAGAATTTTTAGGATTGCCATGAAATTTCAGTGTCACAGAAGGTGTCCAACTACGAGTTGGAATCAATCCTTTTTCATGAACTGGCTGGCAAGTTAGATCGGCTCCATAAACGTAGTCATGCAGCATAGAAAATAGTTCGACAACGCGATAATCGTCGATATGCTGTTTTTGGAAGATACAATCAGCGATCGCTTGAGAGTCAAATTTATTCAGACTTTGTAAAGTTTCTTGGTAATGTTGCCATCCAGATTCATCGAGACTATTGGCAAATTCTGGAATGCGATCTCCTATTACAATTACTTTGGCATTTGTGACATCACCTCGGCGATTGCAGCGTCCAACTCTTTGAATTAGATTTTCAGGTGGACAAATCTGAGAAATAAGTACTTCTGCATTAAGATCGCACCCGACTTCGATCGCGCTAGTTGTCACCACAATATAAGGCTGTTGGAGATCGTCTCGATTCTTAATTGCCTGATAAATATCTAATCTTATTCCCTCATCGATCCGTCCATGATAAAGAAATAAAAATCTTCCTGAGCGATCTGCATTACCTCCAATTTGCTCTTTCAGATTTTGATAGATGGCTGCTGCATCTCTTACAGTTTCAATGACTACTAAGATACGTCCATTATGTCTTGCCTGTTGTTCTGCTAAAATAATTTGAGTAGATTTTTTTTGGAACTCTCTATAATCCTTTTGTCCTTCAGTATCTTCTCGAACGCATGGCACTGTATTAAGCCATTCAAAGCTGCGCTGATGAGGTTTTGATATGCCCGTGAAGTCAAATACTTCTAAATAATCAAAATATTCGGCGAGTTGTTGTGGCATGGTTGCTGTCATCAGAACGAGAGAACGCCCTGCCTCATATAAAGATCTAACTAAACTCTGAAAGTTAGTAAAGGAAATATCATCATAGCTGTGAGCCTCATCAAAGCAAATTAGAGATCGCTCTTGATTAATTCTTAATGGGAAAGTGAATGACTTTTGTTTATCTCCAAAAGCAAAGTATCGATATAAGAATTTATCAATGGTTGTCAAAATAACATCACCTTTGTATAAGTGCCGACGAGCATTTATTGTCCGGTTTACTTCTACACCATTCTGATAAATCCATCGATGCATTTGCGATCCAGTATCGACCACCATTGAAAACTCTCGTCCTGGATACAGTTGAGAGAACTTTTTCAAGTACTGTTCGATTCGCTGTTTCTGATCTTCTAGCAGGCTACGGGCAGGCAATGGGAAAAATATTCGATAGCCAGATGCTAGTGCCGGAAATAAAATAGACTCTGTTTTACCTGTGCCTGTATCTCCCTTGAGTAGAATAGCTGGATGTTTAGTGTCCTCTGGGTCATAAATTGCATCAAATAGTTTGGACTGCATGGAGTTGGGTTTAAACCCTGCTAATCGATCGTAGAACTCTGCTGCTGTCCAAGATCTGTCGTGTTTGTTAGATGGGTAAGCTTGTAAAGAAATAGTTCTAGGTTCTGCTTCTTGAGGAGTTTTCTCTAGACTCCTCCACCATTTTTTGGCTAATCGATCGAGCGTTTTACCTAAATCTGCTACTTGCTTGGAATTTTCACCATCGATACACTGTTGTAATTCTTCATCTAGATCGATATCGCGAGGATTCATCGACCAATGCCTAAATGTCATTGAAATCAATGATTCAGTGAATGGCCAAGGATCGATGAGGTAAATATCATCATCATCCTGTTTGGCAATGGTAAAATCCATGAAAGCACGAGATTCTGCTTGTGCATCATCCCCCAATACTCTACAGGCTAGCTCTGCTTCAATCTGATCGCACATCTCTAGAATGTAAAGCTCGCGAGCATATGCCAATGGATCTTGAGCGAGAATATGCTGATATTTAGGATCTTTTTTTAACGCGTATGTATCTCGCGTAATATCTTTGACCGAAAAATCATGATGTCCGATCGCTAGTTTTTCTGCCCATGTATCTTTGCTCCTAGCATCAAATCGATGTCCTTTAAATGAGTAGATATATTCCTTAAACTCACCTTTATTATTAGGTTTAGACTGAATAGCAAAATGCTTGGGCTTGCCCATATCATGTATTTTTGCTGCTTCTATTACCCGATCGAAAGACTCAGGAGCAGGAAAGTCGTCTTTTTTCCAATATCTAACCAACTCGATCGCATTCCCGACATGATTGCCCAATGGCTGAAAGCGCACTTCGTCAGGAATCGGTTTCTTGTCAGGAAAGAACAGCCGTCCAAAATTAAAGACTTGGGGCATAAGTTTTACCTCCGAGTAAATTAACGAGATCTACGGGAATAAAAATTTCCTCGCCATCAGTGTAATAATCGAGCATAGGTGGATTCCCCAATTGCTTGGGAAAATAAGCAGCGACAAAAGGGATAAAACCATCAACAGCCGTCGGCTGAGTTCCAAAAAAACCATCTTGGTTAGATTGATTTTTTGCTTCTGGTAGCCAGTTATAGCGATAGAGATTGTAAATATCACACCCACCAACTAACTGACCGCTTTGGATTAGTTCATCCATCGTTACGAGGGTCGATGGATAGGCTGCAATCCTTTGTGTTTTTAGCTCGATAACTTCAGAAACCTCAGAGATAAAGGCATAACCCTCTTTGCCAATGTAACAACCATAATCTTGCAAATCTCGAATATGCTCTAGATCTGCGGCAGATTCTGTTACCACATAACCAATTAATTCTTCGGTAATTAGATATTCCCAAGTGTGAAGTTGAAAATTCGCACGATCGCCTTCTGAGTAAATCTTCGAGAAATCATCATGATTAAACTCGCGCATTCCTTTACGGTAAGTTTTATGTATGCCGCTCAATTTACCTCGATTGGGATGCGCCCCTAGCGTAATATACCGTTGCGGCAATAAGTATGTAAATGGATTTTCCTTGTTGATTTTGGTTTCGGGAATGTCTAACTCCGCACGCATCATCCCCAATCGCCGCAAGTACCCAGACAGGCTGGTGGGTGGCAAAAATGGATAGGTGGCGATATTCAGGATCGAGCCAGGTAACATCCGAAAAGTCAACGCAGCGGTAGGCTGAAGCTTAATTTCTACACAGTACATAGATTATGCCTGCAAAATATTATCGACAAATTGGCTAGAGTAATCCTGCAATTTATTCAATGCAGCATCACCAATCCAGCGTTCAAAGTGGGGGAATTGAATATAATCGCCTGTCTGTTCTGGGAAACGAGCTAGGCGGATAAAATCCTCAATGGCTGTTACCGGATTAGTTTCAGAAGGAGAAACAATCGGACGTTTGCCTCTAGGAGAAAGATAGCGATCGACTACAAGCAGAGGTATGTTTGTTATGGGTGCTTCCGCGATCGCGATCCCCTTCGGATTTCC
>NZ_JANPLS010000394.1:0-1682 GCF_031422475.1 Chamaesiphon sp. VAR_48_metabat_403 | reverse complement strand
ATTCATGAATTGTCCCTACCTGAGCTATTACTAGATCGCCACTTTTCCCGCGATAATCGATAGAGACAATGTTCCTTAAGAAAATGCCCGACGGGAAGGCTAGGATGCTCGAATGTTTCAATCTCCCGATTCATTCCTAATCGTTCCATGACGGCACTAGATCGATGATTATTAATAGCGGTAAATGATACGATCTCTGGTAACTCCAGTCTATTAAATCCAACTTTCAACGCAGCCTGAGCCGCTTCGGTGGCATAACCTTTGCCCCAATAATCAAACGCCAATCGCCAGCCGATTTCGACACAGGGCGAAAACGGTAGATCTGCGCTTGGGATGTGTAATCCGACAAAACCGATAAATTGGTTGTCTTGTTTCGATTCTACCGCCCAGAAACCCCAACCACGTTCATTTATTAACGTCTGCAATCGATCGAGCATCGCATCACTAGCAGCTCTATCTAATATACTAGGAAAAAATTCCATCACTCGCGGATCTGCATTAAGCCTTGCAAAAGGTTCTCGATCTGATTTTATCCATTGGCGTAAGCGGAGTCGCTCAGTTTCAAACTCGATTAATGCTGCCATTTTTTGATTTAAAATATTTACTTCCCTTATTATTCTTCTCTCTGCGTTCTCTGTCTTGATTCGCTGTCTTGTCTTTTTTTTATGCGGGGGCACCCCCCTAATAAAAACGCCGCTAAACCGTCGGGAAACAAAGGCGTGCGCGAATCGCTGCGCCTCTGCGGTTAAAAAAGATGGGCGTGGTAGAAACCCAACATTCATAAATTGTAGTTGGGTTGTTGGGTTGTTTCCTTCTCTTCTCTTCGAGACGCTGTACCTAACGGTAGGCTATCGCCAACGCGAACGGAAAGGCTGTGCCTACGGCAGGCTATTGCAAGGCAAACGCTCCGCTACCGCCAACGCCAACATTCTTCAACCCAACCTACAATTTGCTGTTCTACCTTACTACCCAAGTATCCTTCGTTCCCCCACCCTGAGAAGAATTAACCACCAGCGAACCCTCCTTCAACGCCACCCGCGTCAACCCACCTGGATTGATATAGATATCCCGCCCATTGAGAATATACGGGCGCAAATCCACATGTCTGCCATCGATACCATCGGGGAGCAACGTCGGCACCCGCGATAAACACAGCGTCGGCTGGGCGATATAGTTGCGCGGATCTGCCGTAATCTTGGCTGCAAATTCGCTCCGCTCCTCCGCCGTAGATTTAGTGCCAATTAACATCCCATAACCCCCTGATTCGGCGGCGGCTTTGACGACTAATTTATCTAAATTCTCTAGTACAAACTGGCGTTGCTTCGGCTCCCAACATTGATATGTCGGCACATTGGGGATAATTTGATCTTCATCCAGATAGTATTTGACGATCGCAGGCATGTAAGCATACACCACTTTATCATCTGCTACGCCCGTACCTGGAGCATTTGCGATCGCGACTCGCCCCGCCCGATAGACATCCATCAAGCCAGGAACCCCCAGCATCGAATCAGCCCTAAAAGTGAGGGGATCGATAAACTCATCATCGATGCGGCGATAGATCACATCTACCTGTTGCAAGCCTTTGGTGGTTCGCATTTTTAAAAACCCATCGGAGATCGTCAAATCCCTCGACTCGACTAACTGCACGCCCATTTGTCGTGCTAGGAAGGAATGCTCAA
>NZ_JANPLS010000393.1:0-3031 GCF_031422475.1 Chamaesiphon sp. VAR_48_metabat_403 | reverse complement strand
CGATCGTGTTTTCAGGTGTCGCAGATCTCAAGTTTTGCGAACAGAGTAAGGTCTTTCTCAAAGAGTTCCGAGTCCTAAATTTAGACTTTGACTTTGGTGAAAATGCTCTAGAAATTCTTCAGCTGGGCGAGTATGAGGCGGTTGCCAAACTGCCAAAAGCCAATGATGGTAGATATCCAGCACATACCGCTCACGCGATCCTCTGGTGGGATGAGTCTGCCAAAACTGCTTTCTTAGAGCTGACAATGAAGTTTCAAGGAAAATTTCACGATGGCAAAGAAATGACGGATAAAACAGAGGATTGGTTGGTGTTTTCTGTATTGCTAGACCGCGATCGCGCCCAATCGATCTGTCGATCTTTTTTGACCGCTACCTGAATTAAGTAACAACTTCAAGTCTACCCTCTATCCATTGACATCTAATGACCGACCTCCGTTTAGACCGTGGCAAACAGTGGCTAGAACAACTACTGAGCCTTTCAGGGATTGCTACTACTGTAGATACAGCACAACCAGCCGGAGCGAGCGAGCCTAATTACTGGCTGACGATCGTTCCCAATCCGCTGACACCCGCACAGAAAGAACTCTTAATCGGCTCTGAAGGTGCCACGATCGATGCGATCCAGTACTTAGCCAATGCTAGCCTCAACATCCATGCCGAAGCCGATTTACAAGCAGGATACACGATCGAACTAGAAGGCTATCGCCAGCGTCGCGCGATCGCTCTCAAAACAATCGCCGATGAAGCCGCCGAGCGCGTCCGCGCAACTGGTACCGAAGTCATCCTCCAGCCGATGTCTTCAGCCGAACGCCGCCAAATGCACACTTTTTTCGATAGCGATCCCAGCTATAGCGATCTGGCTACTCACAGTCGCGGTCAAGAACCCGATCGCCGCTTGGTCGTACAATTAGCCCAGCCTCCAGCAGTAGAATAGATGTAGTCAGGGGTTCGATTCGATATTTAGTACCGCTACCTATTTTTCCAATGGAACCACTTTATCTTCCCCAACTAGCCAATCGACGAGATCGCACTCTGGAGATCGTTGTCGATACCACCGTCGCTGAATTTGACACTCTCACGCCAGTCCGAGGCAAAATCGTCGTCAAACATGGCGGTACATATCTCGATGTATCAGCACAAACAGAGACGATTCTCACCCTCAAATGCGATCGCTGTTTACAACAGTACAATCATCGACTCGCCCTAAATGCGACGGAAATTATCTGGTTAGAAGCCGAAGATCCCGAACCACCCCGCGCGGGAGTCGAAATTAAAAACGAGCTTGAAGAACTGGTAGAATCGCTACCACCCGATGGACATTTCCAGCCAGATGTATGGCTGTACGAACAATTGTGTCTGGCGGTACCGCTCCGAAAGCTGTGCAATCAAGATTGCGCCGGAATTACTCCCATTGAGTCTCCACCAGAAGCCCAGCCATCCGCTCCAGTTAAGCTAGACAGTCGCTGGGGCATACTTGAAGGACTCAAAGATCGACTGGAAAATGGTTGAATTAGGGGAAAGGGGACAGGGAATAGGGAATAGAATGTTAAAACCTAAAACCTAAACAATCGTTACAAATATTTATCCAAAACCCCCCAAAAAATGGGGATCGAGCTAAGGTGAGGTGAAGTCGAATCGAACCGTACATCTCCAGTATTTCCAATAATTTATGTCTTTACAAAGCTTTGGTGTCATTGGTCTAGCTGTCATGGGTGAAAACCTAGCCCTTAACGTCGAGCGTAATGGCTTTCCGATCGCCGTTTTCAATCGAACTGGGAAAGTAACCGAAAAGTTCATGGAAACCCGCGCCCAGGGGAAAAAAGTAATTGCTACATATTCATTACAAGACTTTTGCGCCGCCCTCGAAACTCCGCGCAAAATCTTGTTAATGGTCAAAGCTGGTAAACCTACCGACGATACGATCGACGCACTCAAACCTTTTCTCGAACCAGGTGATGTCGTCATCGACGGTGGTAACTCACTATTTACAGATACCGAGCGACGTACCAAAGATCTCGAAGGATTAGGATTTACCTTTATTGGTATGGGTGTTAGTGGTGGTGAAGAAGGTGCGCTCAATGGCCCCAGTATGATGCCAGGAGGCACGGAAACTGCTTATCGCAATCTCGAACCCATTCTGACTAAAATTGCCGCTCAGGTAGACGATGGCCCGTGTGTAACCTACATCGGCAAAGGTGGAGCTGGCCACTACGTGAAAATGGTGCATAACGGCATCGAGTACGGCGATATGCAATTGATTGCTGAAGCCTACGATTTGCTCAAAAATGTTGCAGGCTTAGACCATAAGCAGTTGCATGAAGTCTTCATAGAGTGGAACAAAACCGACGAACTCAACTCCTTCTTAATCGAAATCACCGCCGATATATTTAAGTATATCGACCCAGAAACAAATGAGCCACTAGTAGAACTAATTCTCGATGCTGCTGCTCAAAAAGGTACCGGACGCTGGACAGTCCAAAGTGCCCTAGAATTAGGCGTGTCGATTCCGACCATTATTGCGGCGGTGAATGGCAGAATTATGTCGTCGATTAAAGCCGAACGAGTCGAGGCGGCAAAAGTCTTAACTGGCCCGGATGGCAAGTTTACAGGCGATACTAAGGTGTTTGTAGACCAAGTACGCGATGCGCTGTATTGCTCTAAAATCTGTTCTTACGCCCAAGGGATGGCATTACTGAGTGCGGCATCTAAATCCGAGGGTTACAACCTCAACCTGAGCGAAATTTCGCGAATTTGGAAGGGTGGCTGTATTATTCGGGCTGGATTCCTGAATAAAATCAAGGATGCTTTTAAAGTAGATCCAAAACTACCTAACCTCCTGCTGGCTCCAGAGTTCCGCCAAACAGTCCTCGACAGACAAACCGCATGGCGCGAGGTGATCTGTCAGGCTGCTAAGTTAGGTATTCCCGTTCCCGCTTTTAGTGCGTCGCTAGATTATTTCGATAGCTATCGTCGTGCCAATCTACCGCAGAATCTGACTCAGGCGCAACGGGATTACTTTGGTGCCCATACT
>NZ_JANPLS010000392.1:0-4602 GCF_031422475.1 Chamaesiphon sp. VAR_48_metabat_403 | reverse complement strand
GTAAGGACGTGGTGGGCTATGTAGTTGCCACTCAGACCAGATTTGAAGGCGCGAAAGAAGCCAGCGACTTTGCCACATCGTCACCAGATCCGCTGGTAAGTCAATTTACCCCCACTTATGGGATGGTACTAAACCTCCTCCAAACCCATACCCTAGAAGAAGCCAGAGAACTAGTCGAACGCAGTTTCGGACATTTTACCAAAACCCTCCATCTACTGCCCCAACAGCAAGGCATCGGCGATATCAAGCAAGAATTAGTCACTCTTCAAGAGAGCCTGGGTAAAATCGATGCTAACGTATTAGCCGACTACGAAACCTGTCATTCTCAACTCAAACTAGACCAAAATCAGCTCAAAAATCTCCAACTCTATACCGAACAACTCCAAGCCGCCCAAGTTGGCAAACAATTACCTACCGCCTTCCCCGGCACGATCCTCAGTCTCAAAGGCAAACACGTCGCCGTCGCCACACCATTACCCGCCGTCCTCGTCACCAAAATCGCAGGTTCGGGCTACAAACCCGCCCTCGTCTGTCTGGGACAAGATAATAAATGGTACGTCGTCAACCATCAAGATGTCGTCGCCGTTCACAAACATTGGTCGGAATATGGCGGCAAACAGCGCGTCCCCCAAGTAGTTTCCCTACTCCCACCTGCGGATATGCCCCTCAAACCCGGACAAGTCCGCAAGGGGATGACCCTAACCGCCGAAATCGCTCAAAGCATCCCCACAGTAGAGCCGCCAGCCACAGCCGAATTAACCGCCCAAGTTAAAACCGTCGCCGAACTGAAAACCAAACTCGAAAACCATCCCGTCTGGGAATGGGGCAATCCTGCCACCTTAATCAAACGCTATCGCCGCCAAGCCGTATTAGAAGAAGAAATTAAAGATCTCCAAACCACACTCCAAAACCAACTCGATCGACATTGGCAAGAGTTTCTCAATTTAATCGAAGTACTCCGCCAAGTCAATGGCTTGCAAGGCGTACTGCCCACCCGGATTGGCGAAGCCGCCGCCGCCATTCGTGGTGATAACGAGCTGTGGATTGCCCTCGCTTTAATGTCTGGCTATCTAGATGGTTTAGATCCGCACCATTTAGCCGCCGTAATTTGTGCCCTTGTATCGGAAACCCCCCGCTCCGACAGTTGGACGAATTACGAGCCAGCCGATGAAGTTGTAATGACTCTGAGTGCCCTGCGCGGCTCCCGCCGCCAACTATTCCAAATCCAACGCCGCTATCAGGTAGCTCTCCCCGTCTGGATGGAATACGAGCTAGTCGGCATCGTCGAAAAGTGGGCGTTAGAGTTAACTTGGACGGAGTTGTGTAGCAATACCAATCTCGACGAGGGCGATATCGTCCGCATGTTACGCCGCACGGTAGATCTGTTATCTCAGATTCCCTATGTACCTCATGCTAGCGATTCTTTACAAGCCAATGCCAGACGGGCAATTCAATTAATCGATAGATTTCCGATCAATGAATCAATTTCCTAATTATGGATCGATTGATTCCCAATTAATCGATCTCGTAATTTTGGATTTTTTAGTTGCTTACTGTAACGTGCAATGTAAATATCTTAAATTGTTAAAGAGCTTTCGGTAAATTACATCGATTGCAACAGATAATTGGTGGTATCTCATTTTCAGGAATAATGGTAACAAGAATAATGGATACCATTATTGCTATTGTAAGCAGTATAAGTGCATATCGAAAACTGGATGCTTTTTTATCGACTAGCTTCTCTAACCTTGTAATTGTGTCAGCACGGATATGAATTATACCTTCGAGCAAGTCCTCTTCTGAATTATTTTTAGCCCGATCGAGCATTTTACTAGGTGAAAGAGTAACCTCGTTTGGATTAGGCAATAGCCCTAATGTTGCAAATAAAAGTGAGAATATTAGTAATATTTCAATCAAAGGCTTTATATACAATAGCCAGTCTACAATGCTTGCAAACAAATTAAACAGTTCTTCCGAGGGCAATAGGTCATTTTCTTCTCTTTTAAGTATATAATTATTTGATAATGAAAAGTATCTCTGGTTTGGCATTCTTGATAGAATACCTGCAAAGCTTGTGTCAAAACCAATTAAAATTGCTAGTCTTGTATTGTGAAAGTTTATATTATCACAAAATATTTTTAGAGATTCGTTAGCATCCTTATGAATTATTTCTAAAATTGGTTTGCTATAATTATTGATATGCTTTGTCTCTTTATTATCACAATTCATGACAAATTCTCAAAATACAAATTCTTCTCCTCAGTCTGACACACCTTCTAATTCTCCGCAATCATCAGATTCCGAAAGATTGCCATCTCCTACCCCAAAGCAGAAAGAACCAATGTTTACGATTGAAGATATGAATACAGTAAAACTCAGCGGAGGTTCTAATAATATTCAAACCTTCCAAGAATAATATTATTTGAGGATGAGTAAGGAGAGTTAACTTAACTCTCCTTGGAGAAATAACCCACGATTCTTATGCACCATAGGTTACGCCAAAGAGATTGGATCGAGATTGTATATATCAAAATTGTGATATGATGGCATGAGTTGTTGCAGTCTACCTCAATGCCAGAAACTCGTGTTATTTTCTACCAGGATGAGAAAGGTAAGGTACCAGTTCTCGACTGGCTAGACGAGTTAGAGCAGCAAAATCCCAAGGGTTTAATCAACTGTCTAGATCGAATACAGCAGCTAGCCAGCATGGGTCACGAACTCCGCCGACCCCTAGCCGACTTCTTGCGAGATGGTATCTATGAACTCAGAGCTAGCCATCGAAGAGTGCAATATCGGATTTTGTACTTCTTTCACGGTCGAAATATTGCCATAATTGCTCATGCAATTGTCAAAGAAGATTCAGCAGTGCCAGATTTAGAGATCGAGCGAGCAATTGAAAGACAATGTTTATTTGTTGCCGATCCTGCAACCCATACATATCGAGAGGAACAACCAGATGGCGAAAACTAATGATGCGATCGAAATTATCAACCGTCGTTACATCAAAAACGATCCAGCACTTCAAGACTTATTGCGAGAAGCTTCTCTGAATGCAAAAGTGGCACAACTGATTTATACCGCTAGAAAACAAGCAGGACTAACGCAACAACAATTAGCCGACTTAATTCAGACAAAACAATCGGTAATTGCCAGATTAGAAGATGCTGACTATGAGGGACATTCTCTCTCAATGCTCCAGCGAATCGGCGAGGCTCTAGGGCAAAAGATCGAAATCAATATGGTGCCTAACACTCTCGAATTTCAGAAAATAGTCAAATAGTCACAACGCTAGGATCGAGATCGCCACTAACGATATTTAGGCTAAACTTGAGTTAGAGTCGTTATATAAATCGATCGCTATACAATCATTCAGAGATCCACAGTTATAATATTAGATGGCTCTAACCAACAGAGGTATAGATATGCTCAAGCCAATCCAGCTACCGAGTGGTAAAATTATCGATCTGGATAAATGTCTTGCTATTATTCCAGCATCGATATCTACAGATAGTGAAGTAGTTTTATCAGGAATAGAACATCATCTCCAGATTGACTCGATCGATCTCGAAACTCTCCAGGCTGCAATCCGAAACCAGACAGTAACTCAGCCTCGATATGCTTTTGAATTGCGGACGATCGATCTAGAGTCCCAAAGACGCGAACAAATACCCGCTCTGCTGGCATCTTTAAGACAAAAACGAGTGGAATTATCTACCCAACCAGATGCAGATATAGCGTTTGAAGTATTTTCAAAAATAGTAGATGCCGAACGCGATGCCGGACAAAAATTATACAGTTTAGAATGATTATTTTTATCGATTCTAATATATTGGGACAATTATGTAGCCCCAGCTATACAGATGATTTAGCGAAATTAGAAAATTGGTTCGAGCGAATTTTAATTCGATGTACCGTTGTTAGTTCGATGGTTTGCGATTATGAAGTTCGGCGTGGGTTGCTGTTAACCCAAAAACAAGGAATAATTGCATCTGGATTACCATTATTAGACGATTTACATCAGTTAATCGACTTTTTACCTGTAGATAAAGCGGTTTGGACTTTAGCCGCCGAGATCTGGGCGGTAGCTAGAGCTAGCGGACAACCAACGGCTGGAGATAGAAACCTCGATGCGGATATGATTATCTGTGCAACTTGGCAGGATTTAGCTACTCGTTATCCAGGGCAAGAAGTTGTTATTGCGACAACTAATATTCGACATTTGTCGCGGTTTGCAAATGTGACGAAGTGGGAAGATCTGTAGGTTTGGTTGTCGATCGCATTGTTAAGCGTTGGTCTACCTTAGATGGGATAAGCTTTGACATAGATCCGCGCAAAATTGAAATCTTCATCGGTTAAATAGGGATAATCCTTCCTTAATATCTCTAAAGATTCACCTCGCTCCAGAGAGCCACCAATTCGCTGCACGGATAGCCTTGAATCTGGAAAAACGATCTCACCCCCTAAAATGTCGGGATTGCTTACCAGTCGAGATTTCCAAGCTTCAAATCGATCGGAATCTAGACAGTGATGCAACAGAATCAGTCGATCGTTGCCCCAGAAAAGTTCGCCATTTACGATAAATGTCGGTACGCCGAACACTCC
>NZ_JANPLS010000391.1:0-2200 GCF_031422475.1 Chamaesiphon sp. VAR_48_metabat_403 | reverse complement strand
ATGCTCTGATTCGGGCTGCTATCGCACCAGTGAGGCTTCGGTCTTAACTGTCAGAGCACTTCTCTAGCATAATCCCTGGTCAGTATCCTAGAGCAGTTTCTTTCATCTTTTAAACGACGTAAAACGTCGGCTTAGTTGCTCGGAACGAGAATCGGAAGCTGTGGCGAGAATACACTCCTGGCTATGAAGATGCCTTGCAGCAAACATGGTTGTATTTTTGCCGCAATATCTGTGAAGCAACAACCGGAGAACGATACAATCCCGATCGAGCCAGTTTGATTACTTGGCTGAATAATTATCTCAAACGTCGTTTACAAGATGTCCAAATCGGTGAAAGTCAAGCCAAGCGAGACTTTGTACCAGCTCAAGTTCGGGGAAAAGATGGGGAAACGATCGATGTCATCGAGCAGCAACCCGCACCGCCAGATATTCCCCCCATTTTAGAAGATCTCCGCAGATGGGCAGAAACCGATGCCGATGGAACTTTAACATCTACTCATATCAAAGGGCATCCCCAGGTTAATTGTCAACTATTAATTTTACGCCGCTTGCCGCCAGAAACCAGTTGGGAACTGCTTTCTAAAGAATTGGGAATCGCCATTCCAACGCTGAGTGCATTTTATCAGCGAAAATGTATGCCCAAGTTGCATAATTTTGCTGAATCTGAGGGATATGTATAAAGAACTAATCAAATTTTATGACTTATAATCTTATGACCCCGGAAAGTATCGCCCTCACGTTACCCATTACCAGTCGAGCCATCCAGTTTGCCCAGCAATTTTCGCAACAACAACCCACGCTTGCCAAACAAGAACGGGTGAGCCTGAATACTTTAGCAGTCTGCACCGTCAATAATTATCTAGAGATGATGGGATTTGCGACTAATCTATCGGGTGGTGATAGTTGGAACCCGATCGTGAGAATGGGTGCGAATGTTGCCGATTTGGAACTAAATGGCATCGGTAAATTAGAATGCATTCCCGTCAAGCCTGAAGATACTGAATATGCCGTCCCGGCTGAAGTTTTACTCGATCGAGTGGGATATGTATTTGTCGAAATTAATTTAGCCGATCGCGAAGCAACTTTGCGCGGATTTATTCCCCAAGCCAGCACGATTGTCAACCGAAATCGGCTGCGCGCTCCTGAAGATTTAATCGATCGTTTACATGGTTTGATGGATACTCCCGTCGTCCGATTAGATCGCTGGTTGACAGGTTTAGAAGGCGCAATTACAAAGGGTTGGCAATCGATCGAATCTTTATTTACCACCCCAGAATTAGCATTTCGATCGGTTAGCAGCCCTACTCGTCCTGCTGTAATTCGACGGGGCAAAATTATCGATTTAGGCATTCAATTACTAGGCAACCAGATCGCTCTAGTTGTCGAATTATCGCCGAGCGAAAATGACGATCGCGTTCAAATTCGGTTGCAAGTTTGTCCGGTAAACCAAGCATATTTATTACCAAATATTCAGCTCATCGTACTCGACGATACCGATTCAACATTTTTAGAAGCACAATCTAGAGCGACTGATAGCTTAATTCAATTAGAATTTACCGGAACTATCGGCGAAAAATTTGGGGTGGTTGTCAAATTAGAAGGTGCCGAAGTCATCGAACAATTTACTATTTGATACTAATTTATTCGATCGGGGCAACAAAGTTATCGAAATCTAGATTTAAATTCGCGATTAGAAGCCAATCTTGCCCAAATTACTAATGTCTCGATCGGCGATCGAATTTCTACATGTCAGATGGCTGCTCGTCGCTCGATCGAGTCTTTTAATAATTGGTTGAATGCCGAATCTTTTCAACAGATTCGCGAACAATTATTTAGAGTTGTCAATCCCAATGATGGGATTAGATTTGTTCTGCAAATTGAAGACGATCGATTACATTGTTTGCCCTGGCAACTTGGCGATATTTTTACAAGATATCCAGCAACAGAAGTAGTATTTAGTTCTCTGCAACTCGAACGGATAGAGCAGTCGCAGCTAGCGACATCTGGAGTGCGAATTTTAGCAATTCTGGGCGATAGTCAAGGCATTAATGTGGCAGCCGATCGGCAAATATTAGAAAAACTACCCAAAACTCAGGTCGATTTTTTAGTCGAACCCCAGCGACAAGAAATTAACGATCGCTTGTGGGAACAGCCGTGGGATATCTTATTTTTTGCCGGACATAGTGCTAGTAGTGCAGAC
>NZ_JANPLS010000390.1:0-3504 GCF_031422475.1 Chamaesiphon sp. VAR_48_metabat_403 | reverse complement strand
GATTATGAAAGCAGTTGGTGGAAAAGACCGCAAGCGACTACTATTAATCGATGATGACCCCAATCTCATCTTATTAGTCAAAGATTATTTAGAGTTTCGAGGCTATGAGGTACAGACCGCCGACAATGGTAAAGAAGCTCTCAACCTGCTTGCCCATCATCTCCCAGATATGATTATCTGCGATATCATGATGCCAGAAATGGATGGTTATGCACTAATCGAAAATATTCGGCAAGATCCGCGCACGAGCTGGATTCCGGTATTATTTCTCTCGGCTAGAGGGCAAAGTCAAGATCGGATTAAGGGTTTGAATTTGGGGGCTGATGTGTATATGGTAAAACCCTTCGAGCCAGAAGAACTCGTCGCCCAAGTTGAATCTTCGCTCAAGCAAACCAATCGTCTGCTGTTATATACCGATGGTATCGGTGACGACAGTTCGCCAATTCAGGTTCCTGCTAGCGTAGAACTTACCCCCACCGAACTTAAAGTAGTCCAATTAGTTGCTAGAGGATTGGCAAATAGGGAAATTGCCCTACAAATGAATGTCAGCCAACGCACGATCGAAAGTCACGTTTCAAATATGCTCGGTAAAACCGGACTCAACAATCGTACCGAATTGGCAAGATGGGCGATCGAAACTAGAATGGCTTAGGGACTTCCAAATAATTAATAATTCCAGTCTTAATTAACAGATCTGACGATTGCTAAATACATCAAAAATGCTAGAACGATTTTATTTTTGGAAGTCCCTTAGGGATTTTGGATTGAAAAGATCGTAGGTTGGGTTGAGCAAGGCTCAACCCAACCTACAAATTTATTTTCCCCGATAAACTCTTTCAACTACGGTGGCTAATCGCTCCATCGCGATGGTGATTTCTGTATCGGTAGCAGTTAGACTGATGCGGATGCATTGGTGCTTGTGCGCCCATTCTTCCCGCAATCCAGGGAAGAACGAACTACCGGGAACGACGATAATTCCGACTTCCTTGAGAGCTTGATATAAATCCCAGTCAGTTATCGGTAAATCTTGGAACCACATCCAGGCAAAAATTGCCCCTTCGCCCCGGTGGAGATACCAAGGTAAATCTTGGGGCATAAATTTAGTGATTCCTGCTTCTAATACCGCAAACTTTTGCTGGTAATAAGGGCGAATGACAGTAGTTGCTAAATCTGCCAACCGACCACTGGCAATGGCTTTAGCTGCGATTGCTTGCCCGTATCGCGACGAATGAATGCACATATTGGTTTGGAATGATTCCAGAATACCAATAAATTTTGCACTGCCCAAAGCAATCCCAATTCTTTCCCCTGGCAATCCGGCTTTAGAAAGACTCATACAGTGGACGATATTGTCTCCAAAAATCGGAGTCATTTCTGTGAAATTCAAGCTGGGGAATGGTGGCGCGTAAGCCGAATCGATTAATACTGGCGCATCGTACCCCGCAGCGAGAGCGGCAATTTTTTGCACTTCCTCATCGGTTAAGACATTACCCGTCGGGTTGCAAGGGCGCGAAAATAGGACGCAACCAGTATTTTCGCCAATTTGCAATTGACTGAAATCGGGACGATATTTAAAACTATGATTGCCAGCATCGATATCTAAAGTTGGCTTGTAAGCAACGATCGAATCTGGCACGATCGCCATCCCGCCATAGCCCGTATAATCGGGACTCAGTGGTAATACTACTTGCTTACTCTGTCCCCCCACTGTTTGCCCGCCAAAGGCATTGATCGCATAAAAATAGAGACTTTGACTGCCCGGTGTAATTAAGACGTTGCGCGAGGTCAAATTGAGGCTGTAGCGGCGATTAAAATCACTAACGATCGCATCGATAAGCGGCTGATAGCCCTGACTCGAACCGTATCTACATACCACCTCGCCATAATCGGGACTATCTAATAATTCATGGGTGTAGTCCCGCCACATCTGCTCGATTTCCGGTAGGATCACGGGGTTACCCGCACTCAGATTAATAAATTCTTGCCCTTTACTAGCCGAGAGCGTTGCTTGAATGTCTTTCATGATGGCGCGCACGCCAGTCAAATTAGACATCTGGGTACCGAGTTGAGATAGTGCGAGGTTCATAGTGATGAAGTGATAAGCGATTCGGCTTCCGCCGACACTTTGTGTACGAGCAGATGTTATGGCTATTATAAACAACCATTCCGCCAAGTTGTCTATAATCATGGGGCGGTGAAGATTGGCAACTAGTAAATTGGGAGTAAAAGATACGTGAGTAGAGTTGGGATTGGGATTCGCACGGCAACCAAGCGTAAAGAACGTGCAACAGGACAAATCCACGTTTATGATGGGACGGGGAAAGGCAAATCCCAAGCCGCATTAGGGGTAGTATTAAGATCGATCGGACTGGGAATTGAAGCAGGTGCGGATACGCGCATTTTGTTATTACAATTTTTAAAAGGGTCGGAACGAGATTATGATGAAGATGCCGCGATCGCGGCATTGAGAAAAAGTTTTCCCCATTTGATCGATCGGGTTCGCACTGGTAGATCTGAGTATTTTGGGAAGGATGAAATTACCGATTTCGATCGAGCTGAAGCTTATCGGGCATGGACTGTGGCTAAAGGGGCGATTTATTCAGATTTATATTCGGTAATTGTCTTAGACGAACTCAGCCCCACTCTAGATTTAGGCTTACTTCCTATCGCCGAAGTCGTCGAAATGCTTCAATCTAAACCCAATCATCTCGAAGTCATTGTCACCGGGAGAGATGCACCCGCAGCACTAATCGAAATTGCCGATTTACACTCGGAAATGAGAGCACACTATCACCCCGAAGCCGCCGCACAAGGCATTGAAGGGATCGAAATTTATACGGGCGACGGTAAAGGTAAGTCTACAAGTGCCCTGGGCAAAGCATTACAAGCGATCGGACGCGGGATCGGTCAAGATGAATCCCATCGCGTTTTAATCGTCCAATGGCTCAAAGGTGGTACTGGCTATACCGAAGATGCGGCGATCGATGCCTTGAAAAAAAGTTATCCTCATTTAGTAGATCGCCATCGCTGTGGCGGCGATGCGATCGTCTGGCGCGGCAAACAACAAGAAATCGACTACATTGAGGCGCAACGGGGCTGGGAGATCGCCAGTAGTGCGATCGCCTCTGGATTGTATAAAACAATCATTCTCGACGAATTAAACCCCACTGTAGACCTCGATTTGCTCCCTCAAGAACCGATCGTCCGCAGCTTGATAAATAAGCCCGAAGGCACTCAGGTAATTATTACCGGACGCTGTTTTAATACTCCGGCTTACTTTAATATTGCCAGCGTCCATTCAGAAATGATTTGTCATAAACATTATGCCGATCGTGGTGTCGATTTAAGAAGAGGTGTAGATTTTTAGGTAGATAATCTACTCTCTCGATCGTCATGAATAGCTCCGCTCGGCACCGCCCGCGACTCAAGTGCTAATAGCGAAAGTCCTCTGAAGAGGACTATTAATTCAGTCCTCTAATGAGGACTTTCGCTACTAGCCTGGGG
>NZ_JANPLS010000389.1:0-8693 GCF_031422475.1 Chamaesiphon sp. VAR_48_metabat_403 | reverse complement strand
CAATAGACTTGGGGTTTGCGAGTGCTACCTTATGCTTTAAGGAGTAAGAAATCTGGTATTTGGGGATGGGTTGTAGCAAATATGTCTTAAATTGAGATGGTCGATCGCACAGATTTGATTTGAGGAAACTATATAATCAATTAGCAGTCTAAGTTTTCATGAGGATTTAGACAGCCAGTATTAAGTACAGTAACTAATCTTTGAGGAGTAATCAATATCCCCCATGACCCCACCTATCGCTACGATCGCTACCACTACAGCTCCGTTATCGCACCCCGCGCCAATTACAGCCCAAAACAATCGAGTATCTGCGACAAAGACAAGAGCAAACTGGAAAAATCATGCGCCCCTAACTAGCCCCAATCTCCAGGCTCCCCCAGCGATAAAAATCGCCCAATCCGAGCTACCCGGCGGATCGACACCCCCAGCCACTCCCCCACCATCACCGAGTACTGTCGATACCGGGAGCGGTTACCCATCCAGAATTCCTCGCAACTATTTTGGGCCAGCATTTGCAACGGGAAATGGTAGTGGTAGTTTTGGTGCCATTAGTAGATTTCCATTAGGGCCGAATTATTCTATTCGTCCCTCCGCAATTTTTGGTGGTAACGCCACCATCATCCGCGTCCCCATCACCTACGATTTTATCTTTAGCGACCAAGAACCCTTCGAGCGCAACCCAGTCGTAACTTTCCACGCTGGTGGAGGGGTACAGTATAGTTCTGTTAATAATCAAAGTAGTAAATTTAGCTTGCTAGCGACTGTCGGTGTCGATGTGAATCTGTTTGAAGGCGTTGCCCTCGTCAGTAGTTACAATACCGATTTTGGCTCGATTAACGGTGTCAACTTTGGTTTGGGATTTGAGTTTTAATTAATACTGGCGGCTGTTACTAGCATAACCAGAGTCAGAATAGCCATTAGAGGTTTTCTCCAGAGAAAACCTCTAATGGCTAAAGTCGAATTAAAAGAAGTCGGGGATGTAGGGGGGATGTATCGTAATTCTAGAAAGTCCAGTTTTTAAGCGTCTTTACTACAACAGAGTATCGAGATCGAATGTGCTTAACTTCCAACCGATGTAGAAGAAGAGCCTTGAGCTGTCGGAGTTTCGGCCGCAGCAGATGATAACTCTAAGAGTTCGGGAACGGTGACAAATTTATAACCTTTGGCGCGAAGCTGGGCGATAATCTGCGGAACTGCTTTAGCGGTATTATCGTGACTGCCGCCGCCATCGTGCATGAGGACGATTCCGCCAGGAGTTGCTTCTGCTAGGATAGTTTTGAGCATGGCTTCTGGAGATGGACGACTGGGGCGACTGTCGCCAGAATCTACCGACCACATGTTAATCGATTGCTTCTGTTGTTGAGCATAGGCAACCAAGCCATTGGTTAAAACGCCACCTGGCGGTCTGAAATAGGCAGTCTCAACGTTGAGAAGGTCTTTAATAATTTTGGCAGTATCTTCAATTTCTCGCTGTGCTACCAAGGGACTCATTTGTTTGTACCAATGATGGAGCGTATGATTAGCAATAACATGACCGTCAGCAAGGATTTTCTTACCAATTTCGGGGAAAGATTTGAGCGGTTGACCGACTACATAGAAAGTGGCTTTGACCTTTTCTTGTTTGAGAGTTGCTAAAATTTTCTCGGTAGTTTCCGGCCAAGGGCCATCATCAAAGGTGAGAGCGATATATTTTTCCGCACCAGGTACGGGTGCGTCTTTGATGGTTTTAGCTTGAAAGTTTTTGGGGACATCGAAGTTCAGTGGGATGCTATTGGCAATTGCCGTAGTCACCTCGACTGTTTTCGATAATCCTGTCTGGGCGATGAGCGCATCCGCAGGTACGCCGCTAAAGAGGGTATGTAATAGTGCAAAAACCGCACAAGAAATGACTGCGATCGCCACCCATAATACTTTACCTGGTAATAATCGCTTAATCCGATCTTGCCGCTCGCTTTTAGCCACTTTAGCCACTCCTAAATACTTATAAAATGATGCAACCTAAATTTGTCTTACAACTGGCTGACTATCCTAATTTCTCGAATAATCTCTAAGAGGGTGACTCTATGTTTTGAGCTGAGTTGATGAAGACTGTTTGATTATATCAAAACATCTAACTTTAGATAGATGTTATCCGTACCCGATCGCGATCGTCAATGTTTAATTAATTTTTATGACTAGATTACCAGTAGCAACGACCCAAGTCTCGCTGTACCCGATCAATACTGACGATCGAAACGCACCCCCATCGACAAAAGTTTCTGGCTCTCTGGCGATGCCAACTGGAGCCGGACAATTTCCAGGTATTATCGTACTCCAAGAAATATTTGGGGTCAATACCCATATCAAATCTGTGGTCGAACGGATTGCCAGCATGGGTTATGTGGCAATTGCACCTGCTTTATTTGAGCGAATTGCACCAGGATTTGAGACAGGTTACACCAGTGCTGATGTCGAATTAGGTCGTAGCTATGCCCAACAGACTAATGCAGCACAGTTACTCGCAGATATTCAAGCCGCGATTGATTACCTCAAAACTTTGCCCCAAGTCTTGCCCAATTTTGGCTGTATCGGCTTTTGCTTTGGCGGACACGTTGCTTATTTGGCGGCGACATTGCCCGATATTTCTGTGACAGCTTCGTTCTATGGTGCGGGAATCACTACTCGTACTCCAGGTGGTGGAGAGCCATCGATCGGTCAAACAGAGTCGATCGCAGGTACGATGTATATGTTCTTTGGCATGGATGACGCTAGCATTCCGCCCGACCAAATTGCCCAAATTGAAACCGCACTCGCTCAAAATGATGTTCCCCATCAGATTTGGCAGTATTCAGGTGCCGAACATGGCTTCTGTTGCGATTTACGGGCAAGTTACCATCCCACCGCCGCAGCCGCAGCTTGGCAACATGTCGAAGAACTATTTCAACAACTCAAATCTGACTGAGTAGGGCGGCATAATATATATATCACCCTTACTTGGTATGTGCCGATCGAAACTCTTCGTAACCGCCGCACCTACCCATTCCCAACTCCCAACCGATCATGAATAAGACTCAAACTACCTCCGCCGAAATCTTTTCCATGGATGATTTTGCTAAAGCCTTAGATGCTGAAGCAGTCAATTTTGAAAAAGACCAATTAGTGCGAGGTAAAATTCATAGCTATGATAGCGATGGTGTCTATGTAGATATCAATGGTAAATCGCTAGCATTCGTTCCGGCAGAGGAAGTTGCCGCAGACGAATCGGCAGATTTATCGGTATTACTACCGATTGGTGACGAGCAAGAATTCCTGATTATTCGCGAACAAAATGCAGATGGACAAGTCACTTTGTCTAAACTGCAATTGCAAATGAAATATGCCTGGAATCAAGTTGACGATCTTCAAAGTAATAAAGAGTCGATTCAGCTCAAGGTAACTGGCGTAAATAAAGGCGGCGTTACTGTCAACTTTCAAGGAATTCGTGGTTTTGTTCCTCGATCTCAATTGCTCGAACGCGACCATCAATCTCTAGTCGGAACTAGCATTCCGGGGATAATTATCGAAGCAGATAAAGAGAAAAACAAATTAGTATTTTCTCAGCGTAAAGCTGCTCGTACTGCTAATTTTAGCCAATTAGAACGAGGACAATTAGTAACTGGTACGATCGTCGGACTCAAAGCTTTTGGTGCCTTTGTTGAATTTGATGGCAATACTGGCCTAATTTATATCAAACAAATTAGCGAAAGCCGAGTCGAAGATTGCGAAAAAGTATTCGCGATCGGACAAGAAATTAAAGCGATGATTATCGATTTAGACGAAGGTAATGGTAAAATTTCACTCTCTACCAGAGTTCTTGAAAACCATGCTGGCGAAATGTTAGAAAAAATGTCGGAAGTAATGGAATCAGCCGAAGCCAGAAGCGAACGCGCTGCAAAGAAGTTATTCGGTACTTAAACTAACAGCGTAAAAGATCGACTCCCGCCGCTAATTGTTTGGCTTAGAGGCTTACAATTTAGCGGGGGCTGGTGGATATATAGATATCGATCGTCGATCTATAACCGATTGGCGATATCTCGAATGAGAATAAATTTGAATATAATGGATCGAATTACAACAAGCAATATTCTGGAAGTAAAGACAAAAATATTGGTAATACATGGAAACGATCGACTTGCTGCGCTCTGGTAAATTGCAGGGGATAAAACGGCTGGATTTAGCGGCTGGTTTGACAGAATTCCCGATCGAGATATTTGACTTAGCAGATTCGCTGGAAATATTGAACCTGTCCGATAATCATTTGAGATCTTTACCTGCGGATTTAATTCGGTTAAAAAATCTCAAAATTATCTTTCTCAGTAACAACGATTTTGAATTAGTCCCTGAGGTATTGGCAGATTGTCAGCATCTGTCGATGGTGGGTTTCAAATCTAATAAAATTAGGGTGTTCGACGAGAATGTTCTGCCGCTGGGGGTGAGATGGTTGATTCTGACGGATAATCAGCTCGAACGGCTGCCAAATTCGATCGGGAAGCTCCTAAGCTTGCAAAAATTGATGTTAGCTGGAAATCAATTGCGATCGTTACCAGATGAGATGGCGGCTTGTCAGAATTTAGAGTTAATTAGATTGGCTGCAAATCGGCTGGAATCTTTGCCGCAGTGGTTATTTACCTTACCTCGGCTGTCGTGGCTGGCTTATGCTGGTAATCCGGTTTGTACGGCTAATCTGTCGCCAAATGTACCCGTCATTCCGTGGACGGATTTAACGCTCTCGGAGCCATTGGGGGAGGGTGCTTCGGGGGTGATTTCTAGAGGTTTATGGCATTCGCCAGCACAGTCGCCAACGGATGTTGCCATCAAGATTTTTAAAGGCGCGATGACGAGTGATGGTGCGCCAGCAGACGAAATGAATGCTTGTATGGCTGCGGGCGGGCATCCACATTTAGTAGGTGCGTTGGGTAAAATTGGCGATTGTCCTGACGAGCGATCGGGTTTAATATTATCGTTAATTCCTCCCGATTACAAAAATTTGGGCAACCCGCCGAGCTTAGATAGTTGCACCAGAGATACATATCCTGAGGGGATATCGTTTACGGTAGCAAAGATCTTGCAAATTGCGATCGCAATTTCATCTGCTGCGGCGCATCTCCACGCGCAGGGTATTATGCATGGCGATTTATATGCTCATAATATTATGACAAACGATCGAGGTAATTGTTTGTTAGGCGATTTTGGAGCGGCTTCTAGTTACGATCGCACCAATTCGATAGCTAGTCTAGCATCAGAGAGACTGGAGGTAAGAGCATTTGGTTGTTTATTAGAAGATTTACTCGTTCGCTGTCAATTATCAGATATCGTTGGCGAAGTTGCTGAGGATAATAATCAAGAAAAGTTAGTACTCGATCGACTAAAAAAATTACAGCAAGATTGTATGCAAATCTTACCAACCAATCGTCCATTATTTATTGAAATTGGTAAAATTTTAGCCTAAATGATACCTCTTGACTGAGTTAGATCGAGTCAATTAACACATGCTATCATTAAAATAGCTAAATCGTAATTGTTAATTTACGCTTCCATTTTAATGTCAGATCGCGCCACCCCCAGCAACCAGCAACAACTTAATTTTGCAGTATTTGGCGATATTCACGGTCGAATTGCCCTAATGTATACCTTAGCTATCCTCTGGCAGCAACAATCGGGAATTGAACTAGATGGATTGTTGCAAGTTGGCGATCTGGGTGCATTTCCTGACTTATCAAAGTTAGACAAAGCCACTCAAAAGCACTCGCAAAAAGACAGCGACGAACTAGGTTTTCAAAACTTTTATGTTGCGACTCCAGAGAGTCAGTTTTATTTACAACATTCACAAGCTCCTAAGACTTACTTTGTCAGAGGCAATCATGAAGATTTTGAATATTTAGGCGAGTTTACCAAACCCACTCCGATCGATCCTTGGCAGCAAATTTGGTTTATTCCAGATAACCAGGCGATCGAAATCAGATTGGCAGATCGACTGGTTAAAATAGGTGCCTTCGGGGGAATTGCCCCCAGACAAGAATGCGCCGCACGCGGAAAATTAGCGCGTGAAAAATATCGCAAGGCACAGAAGATTAGTAACTCCGAGCCACGATTTTTTAGTGAAACTGACATTGCCAATATTTCCCTAGATCTTCAGAATTTAGATATTCTGATGACTCATGCTGGCCCTCAATCGCCCGAATTACCCACTGGCTCGATTTTTTTGGATCGACTTATTACACATCTGCAACCGAAAGTACACCTTTTCGGTCACCACCACCAGGTTATTTACCGACAAGATCCAGTGAGTAATTTATTATCGATCGGGTTGGCACATTTAGAGTTCGATAATGGTAAATTAAAACCAAGTTCGTGGGGAATATTATCAATTTCGCCAGAGTCATTATCATTTGTATTTATGTCTCCAGATCTTTTTCCGATCCTCGATCGGATTACTCGGACAAATTATCGATCTCTAATCTGAAGAGATAGCAATAAGGAGTAAAGAGTGTGAATATTACTACCGAAATTCAACCGACGCTAACGCAGATTAGTATTTATCCAATTAAATCTTTAGATGGCAAAATAGTCGATCGCGCTAAAATATTGACAGGTGGTGCCTTAGAATACGATCGACGGTGGGCGATTATTGACGATTGCGGTAAAGTTGTCAATGCCAAACGTACTGCTAAAATTCACCAATTACGCGCTCAATTCGATTTTAGCAATATAGATTTAGCGCAGCAATTGGTAATTAATATCCAAACTGCTGACGATGCCAATAATTACCAATTTTGCCTGACTACTGAAGTTACCGAACTAGCACGATGGTTGAGTGCATTTTTTGGATTCCCCGTTAGCCTCATCGAAAATGCCACTACAGGCTTCCCGGACGACTTAAATGCTTATGGCCCCACGATCGTCAGTACAACTACCTTAGAGACGATTTGCGGCTGGTTTCCTAACCTCGATTTGGCAGAAGCTCGCCGCAGATTTAGAACTAATTTAGAGATCGGTGGCGTTCCTGCTTTTTGGGAAGATCGCTTATTTGGCGCACCAGGAACAGTTATTGATTTTCAACTGGGAGATGTCCGATTTCACGGAGTCAATCCCTGTCAGCGGTGTATCGTTCCCACTCGCAATTCCATATCTGGCGATCTAACTCCTAAATTTCAGCAAATATTTACCCAGCAGCGAGATCGAACACTGCCACCTGAAGTGAATAAATCGAGGTTCAACCATTTTTATCGCCTAGCCGTCAATACCCAAATTCCGCCAGTTGAGGCTGGTAAGTTTTTAAAAACTGGCGATTTTTTAGGCTTTAGGTCTTAGGTCTTAGGTTTTAGGCTTGATAGCTTTAGCGAAGATCTACCCACCCCGCCCTAAGAGGCTGTTTGAAAAGTTATTTTTGACACCCGTAGTTGGTATGAATCCCCCTAAATACCCCTTAAAAAGGGGGACTAAGAATCCAGTTCCCCCTTTTTAAGGGGGCTAAGGGGATTTTTTAGGGTTTAGGCGTAACAATTTTGACTTTTCAAACACCCTCTAAGGGCACCCCTCCTTGGATGGGATTTTCCTTACTCATTACTCCCCGCTCCCCGCTCCCCGCTCCAACAACAATGCCATCAACATCACCAGCTCTACTAGAGTCTGAAATGATGTTGATGGCTATTGATTTATTTAGATTAGATCGATTAACTAAGAAAGATCTCAACCTAGCAAGCTACTAAGGTTTTTTAGTTTCAGCAGGCTTGGTTTCAGTAGTTTTAGTTTCGGTAGTTTTAGTTTCGCTCTTAGCACCGTCAGCAGGCTTGGTGGTGTCGCTCTTCATGCCGTCAGCAGGCTTGGTAGCATCAGCAGGCTTGGTAGTGTCGCTCTTCATGCCATCAGCAGGCTTAGTCGTATCTGCTGCGGGAGTAGTCGTAGTTTCAGTTTTAGTCTCAGTTTTGGTCGCGTCGGGAGTAGTTGCTTGTTGGCTACAAGAAGTTAGACCAGCAGAAAGAGTTAAGCTGGCGACTACTAATAAAGTTTTCCAGTTCATTTGAAATTTCCTCACACTTATTTTTTTGATGCCGAGTTGCGGCTTCGCTATCTACTATAGCACCGCGATCGCCAAAATTTAAGGTAAGCTAGACACAGGAAACCGTATCGATTGAGTACCTGAAGATAGTGGAAACCGAACACGAGATCGGACTAAACAGATTGTTATGTCGCTAGAATCCAGTCGTCGCAACAAATCTACACTTTTCGACAATTTCCGATCCATAAACTGCCAATTCTTGTGAATTCACCACTCCCACATTTGACTTTAGCTGACATTTTAGACCGGACGATCGAGTTGAGTTGGACGGCAGCAGCAATTTTAAAATCTTATTATCGTGGCAGTCGCGCAGATCTGGAGGTGTTAGATAAGACTGAAGGGCCAGTTACCGCCGCAGATCGGGCAGTCGATCGACACATTCTCGCAGGCATTCAAGCTATGTGTGGAGGCAGTTGTGGCTATCTAACAGAAGAGACTTATCAGGCTGGCGATCTGCAATTACCCCAAGATTGGGTCTGGATTATCGACCCCTTAGATGGCACGCGAGATTTTATCGATAAGACTGGGGAATATGCGATCCATATCGCCTTGACATATCAGCATCGTCCCGTGCTTGCGGTGGTTACGATTCCAGAAACCGATCGGATGTATGCGG
>NZ_JANPLS010000388.1:0-2328 GCF_031422475.1 Chamaesiphon sp. VAR_48_metabat_403 | reverse complement strand
ACTAGCTTTCTTACATTGTCCCCCCAGTCTCCCAGTCCCCCAGTCCCCCAGTCCCCCAGTCCCCCAGTCCCCCAGTCCCCCAGTCTCTCCTTGCCATGCTAATTCGTACTTTTGTCAGATTTGCCGTTGCGATCGTCTTATCGATGTCTACGTGGCTGGTTGCCCCCGCAGCATTCGCAGTTACGCCCATCCCATTGTCAAATATTGGTTATAAGGATTGTTCGGCAGAAATGTCTAAAGGCGCGGTGAGTAGCGGTGGCGTGACTCAAGATGCGCTGTGCTTCTTGATTACAGGCAAAGCCGAAAATAAATCGGGTAAGACTGTCTACGATGCGGATGTCTTCGGACGGATTTATGACGCAGATAATAATAATGTCTTGCCAAATCGGGGACGAGTAGGTTTAATCGAGCAGGTACCACCAGGAATTAATGATTTTGAAATGCGAGTTACAGTACCATCGAGTGCGACTCTACCGCTGCAATTAAAGAAGTTTAAGGCTTCTGGCTTTACGACTAAAATTAGACAGTAATTATTTTCTTAATTTCGTACGATCGAATGAAGATGAGGGCACAAGATGTTAGAAACAATTTTTTGGACTACTGAAGAAGTTGTTGCAGCCGGGTCGAAACTTTACGAGCAGAAAATTAGACCCTTAGTTGAAACTCCAGAAAACATCGGTCAAATGTTAACGCTTGATGTGGAAACTGGTGAATACAAAATTGGATCGAATAGTATCGAAGGCGCGATCGAACTCAAGCAAAACCGACCGATGGCAAGGTTATTTACGGTGAGAATTGGTTATGATTTTGGCGTGAGCTTTGGTGGTTTGAGCGAGCGGACAGTCAAATGATACTAGGTAAAATCGTGGATGGACGTGTGGTTTTACCTGTAAACTTCTGCATTGCTGATGATACAGATCTAGCAATCGATTGTGTGGTTGATACGGGCTTTAATGACTATCTAACTTTACCTACTCAGGTAGTTGCTGTGATGAATTTACCTCTGTACACTACAATACAACTTTAGCAAGGCTGGCTGATGGCAGTCAGCAATCTATCCCGATTCATGCGGCTAGGATTAGGTGGGACAATCGCGAACAACTAGTCCCTGTATTAGCAACTGGAATCAAACCGTTATTAGGAACCGCGCTACTACAGGAATTTTGTTTGACAGTAGAGTTCGTTGATGATGGCATGGTAAAGGTTGAAAAAATCTAAAGCTGCGATCGCCTTTACGACTCTGAAATAAGGTATCAGCCTGAGTTTTAGCGATCGAGGATAATAAGGTATTAATAAAAGTTAAACTTAATTGCTCCGTATGTATTTGATTCGTGGGCAATGCCCACCCTTGGAACTTTACCATGAGAAATAGCGAGCATTTGTCACGATAATCATATCCTTGTATTTGTTTAGATCTTCTAATTTATTTTTCCATATTCTTCCTTCCCAATTAGGTTTTAATCTGTTGAAATCACGCCATGTTGAATCATCTCGATTTCGATCTTCCCGAATATAAGATTTTACTAATCCGTGAAAACGACATCCTGAGCAATGTAATAATTATCTGTTCGATGCAAGCAAATAGTTTTAAAAGCTTAAGCCTTTTCATTTTTCACTGGTTAAGTTAACGTGGTGTAAAATATGATAAATTACTTAAAGAATGATAAATATTTTCAATTTGTGCAGGAGATGGCTGGCACTATACTTTTTTATATATAATAGTAACTATCGATCGCTAATTGTCAACTATGCCACCCTTATTAATCCTTGTCGATGGACACTCCTTGGCTTACCGTTCTTACTTTGCCTATGCCAAAAGTAAGAGCGGCGGCTTGACGACTTCGGCGGGAGTGCCGACGAGTATTTGTTTTGGATTTGTCAAGGCTTTGGTCGAGATTATTAATAGTCAGAAACCGGATTCGATGGCGATCGCGTTTGACTTACGTGCGCCGACTTTCAGACATGAAGCTGATGATAATTATAAAGCAGATCGAGTGGAAACTCCTGAAGATTTCACGATCGATATTCAGAACTTATACCAACTATTAACGGCATTAAATTTACCGACGATTACAGCGGTAGGATTTGAGGCGGATGATGTGTTGGGGACGCTGGCGGGGAGAGCTAGCCGCGAGGGTTATCAGGTGAAGATCTTATCTGGTGATAAGGATATGTTTCAACTGGTTAGCGATCGCGATCGAGTGAGTGTATTGTACATGACTTCAGCTTTTGCTCAAAGTGGCCCTTCGGTAGTGGAAATGAACGAGCAAGGTGTCATCGATAAAATGGGCGTGACTGCGGCGCAGATTATCGATTATAAGGCTTTGT
>NZ_JANPLS010000387.1:0-4366 GCF_031422475.1 Chamaesiphon sp. VAR_48_metabat_403 | reverse complement strand
TACTCAAACTTCGTTACCTTTACTGCACCTGTAGTTCCATTTTGAATCTTGGCTTCTACATTGGCACAGGTAGCAGCGGGAGCGGCAGAATCAGTAATGGCAGAGGCTCGATCGCTTGTACCTAAACAAAGACTAACTGCTAATATCGATAGCAATACTTGAGTAGGTAATTGAGTTTTAACGAGATTGGTAAGCGTAGCAACTTTCATGGTGATGTTCCTAGATTTGTTAATTAGACTCGCTCTATATTAAATAGATTAGCTAGAGAGAGTTGGTAAAAGTCATCAAGTCTGGCTGATTTTCATCCTCCATTCTTGCTGTTATTATTAGTACGCGCTCGTGATGCGATTGGATCGAAATTCTCAAACTTTTTTAGAAAAAAGATTCTCTAAAGTGCTGAAGCCTTTGCAAGGCAAACAATACAGTGTTTTGAATCGGGATGTAAATCTTGAGCTTCAAGCTGAAATACAGCATTTTGCAACTAAATAAATTAGGATTGAGAGGACTCTTAAAATTTTACAAACAGAGTTTAAAGAAAAAGTTGTAACAGTAAATAAACCGTTATCGATCGAGTTTACAAAACAACCGTAAAATATATTGAGCTAAGTGTAGTAATCCATTTGGTGGTAAATTCTCTTTTACACTCTATGAAAAACTCACCTGATGCCGAACTGGTGCATAATTTGCGGCTCGGTCAGCATCAAGCTCTCACTGTGCTGTACGATCGATATGCTGGGTTGGTGTATAGCATCGCTCACCAAATCTTGCAAAACGATCGGGACGCAGAAGACCTCACCCAAGATATTTTTTTAACATTTTGGCAAAATAATAGCTTTAACCCAGATCGAGGGTCTGTAAGTAGTTTTTTAGGACTACTGACTAGATCGAGAGCGATCGACAAAATTCGGAAGCGGACTACTGCTAATAGTTTTTTGTCTCGGTGGCAAAAAACTATTACTGAGGAATCTACAGCTCCCTCCCCATTAGAACGCGCGACAACTGCTGAAATTAAAACTAGTATCCATCAGGCGATGCAAGCATTACCAGAATTACAGCGTCGAATCCTCAATCTGAATTATTATCAAGGTTTGAGTCACAATCAAATTGCTGAGTCTTTGAATCTCACGCCTGGAGTTGTCAAAAGTCGTCTCCGACAGGCTCTGGTGCAACTCAAGACACAGTTGGCTGGTGTGGACAGATTAGAAATAGATTAACCATGACAAATTCCACCCTTTCTGACGAAACAAAAGAGCTAGCTGCTGGGTATGTGCTAGATGAATTAGAGCCATCTGAAATAGAATTGGTCGAGCGCATGATGTTAGAAAATCCAGCTCTGCGCCAAGAAGTGCGAGAACTACAGATGGTCTTGGGCGGTCTTACACTAGATGTACCTCAACTACAACCACCAGCTCATCTGCGCGCTAAAGTCCTGCAATCCTCGGATATCGATGGTCGAGTGGTAGCAGTACCACCAAAAAAAAGGAATTGGAGTATGGTTGTCGCTATCTCTGCTCTCATTGCTGCGGCAGCATTATTACTCGACAATCTCCAACTGCGACAAGACCTCAATTTTGCTCGACAACAAACTCCCGAACGGCTTGCTAGCTTGTTACAACGCCCCAATAGTAAATTAGTCGCTTTAACAGCTCAAACTACTGGCGCGTCTGGCGGTACAGTGCTATTTACGCCAGGAAAATGGCAAGAAGTAGTGGTCTCAGTTAAAAATTTACCACCCTTACCAGCAAACCAGGTCTATCGGCTGTGGTTGACCCTAAATAATCAGCAGACTATTTATTGTGGTGAATTTCGCACCGATGGAAGAGGAAATGCTTCCCAATCTATTAATCCACCCCAAGTACCACCTCCTGGCACCAAAGCCACTGGTTTGTTTGTCACGGTAGATCGCGAAAATGCCCCAGCATTACCCACCGGAACCCGGATTATATCTGGGGAAATTTAGCAGATTTAAACCAAATTGCTGTTTAATCCTCAAGACATTAACTGCGGCGTTGAATGACTTGAGGAGCGGCCACCGATAACGGTGCAGCCACATTGCCAGAGAAACTATGCTGGAGATCGACACCCGCCCAAGCACCTAACAGATTTTGCCCTAGAGCGAGCCACTGTGGAAGCTCCTGAGTGGCAATATAGCCATTGAGGGGGATTTCGGTCAGACTGTTGTGTGCGCCTGCGAGAATGCCCGTCAACGCCTGGGTAAGTTGGGAACGATCGTCTAGTCGATCGGCGCGACGAGTTGCTAAACTAAAGTCTTCAGGGGTCGATAGGAAGCAATAAATTGCCAGTAATGTAGGGGTGACAATTGGGTGCGGGGTAGCGGCTAATCTCTGGGCGACTCGATGCAGGCTACTCGATCGATCGAGTAGCCGCTCGATCGTGCTAAGTTCTTGAAAGATGAGTGGATGAAGATTGGTCATATCGTCCAGGAGTTGGGTAATAATCTGCCTGGGATCGAACGATTCTGTAAGCGATCGAGATATAATGTAGCCGATAGCCACCGCACTAGAGCAGGTTTCCCAGTCTAGTTGCCACCCATGACTGACATTAATTAATGTTTCTCGCAGTTTGACTCGATCGTCGTGAAAAAATAACATTAAGGGTAGCATTGCCACGATCGCGTGCTGAGGATCGGCTAGTTCTAAAAACATCTGTTGCGACCAATCATGCGGGTCGAATTTACCTCGATCGATTAAGTTAGTAATTCCTTTCTTTAGGGCTGGTATTGTTTCAATTAATAGTTGATTCGGTGCAATTTGGTAGCGATCGAGATAGATAATATTGCCACCAATTAATGCACCCTGAAATCTAGTTAATAATAAGTGTTTCATTCCCAATTTATTTAGCCAGAAAAATGTTAATATTTTTAAATGTATTAGACGAACTTGAATAATTACTCAGCCCTTATCATCTAACTTCATGCTGTATCCCGATCTATCCGTTCCGAGTATGGTATCCGAACCGATTACTGGATATGCTCTCGGCGATCGAGCGGCGGGATTGGTAGAAGTACTCGTCGATTGTCCGGGCACTCAAGCTTTATATACTTATAATGTACCGGAACGATTGAAGATTCGGGTTGGTGATATTCTTAGCGTACCATTAGGTGGGCAAGTAGTTGGTGGAATTGCGATTAGATTTGTCGATCGACTGCCAGAAAATCTCGCGATCGATAAAATCAAAGATATCGATGATGTTGTTGCATCGGGACTATTTAAAGCTAATTATTGGCAGTGGTTGGAGCAGATTGCTGACTACTATTATACCCCACTAATTCAAGTTATTAAAGTTGCCCTGCCGCCGGGATTGTTAACTCGCTCGCATCGACGGATTCGATCGATTTATCTAGATGCCAATTCAGATGTTTTCTTAGGCGACATTGCCAAAAAAATTCTCGATTTATTGAACTCGCAATCGGCCAGAAACTATAGCTGGCAACATATCCAAAAGCAGATTCCGCAAGCTCGCAGAGGTCTGCGCGAATTACTCGACAAAAATTTAGTCGAATCTTATTTAGAGTCTGGCAAAACTCAACAGCCTAAATTGCAAAAAGCGGTAGTTTTAACATCCGAGCTATTTGGCAACGATTTAACCGAGCGACAAAGATCGATCGTCGAAATTTTAAAACAGCATCAGGGCGAATTGTGGCAATCAGATTTATTGAAGCTAATCGACACCAAAAGTTCCTCAATTTTAAAAGGGATTGCTGAGAAAGGATATATTGCGATCGTCAATAAAGAAAAATTGCGATCCGAGCCAGGAGTAGATGGATTAGAACGAGAACCAGCCAAACAACTCACCCCAGATCAAGCCGCAGCATTAGCAGTTATTAACGAGCTGTCAGGATTCGCCCAAGTTCTATTACATGGAGTCACAGGTTCTGGTAAAACCGAAGTATATCTACAGGCGATCGCGAAAATAATAGCACGACAGCAATCGGTATTGGTATTAGTCCCCGAAATTGGATTGACCCCCCAATTAACTGACAGATTTCGATCGAGATTTGGCGATAAAGTTGGCGTTTATCATAGTGCCCTCAGCGACGGCGAACGCTATGATACGTGGAGACAAATGTTAAATCAAACCAATCCTATTATCATCGGTACTCGATCGGCAATTTTCGCACCATTACCCAATCTAGGACTAATTATCCTCGATGAAGAACACGATTCTAGTTTCAAACAAGACCAACCAGCACCCACCTATCAAACCAGAGATATCGCCAACTGGCGCGCTCGTCTAGAATCTTGTCCCCTCATTCTCGGCTCTGCTACTCCCTCGTTAGAAACGTGGGTAAGTGCTAGGGAGACTGGGAGACTGCGAGACGGGGGGACGGGGAGACAGGGGGACG
>NZ_JANPLS010000386.1:0-6737 GCF_031422475.1 Chamaesiphon sp. VAR_48_metabat_403 | reverse complement strand
GAATGTGTTTCTAGATATTCCTAAAAATAACGTAGTCTCTTTTATCGGCCCTTCTGGTTGCGGTAAAAGTACGCTATTACGCTGTTATAACCGCTTGAACGATCTGATTCCCAATGCCAGAGTAGAAGGTGCTATTACCTACCGAGGTAACAATCTCTACGATTCTAGGATCGATCCAGTCGAAGTCCGGCGGCGAATTGGCATGGTATTCCAACAGCCAAATCCATTCCCCAAATCTATTTATGACAACGTTGCCTTTGGATTAAAAATTGCTGGTTTTAAAGGCAACATCGACGAGCGAGTGGAGCAATCGCTCCGCAGAGCAGCACTGTGGGAAGAAGTCAAAGATAAACTCCAGCAAAGCGGTTTATCGCTTTCTGGCGGACAACAACAGCGGTTGTGTATTGCCCGAACTATCGCCGTCGAGCCAGAAGTAATCTTAATGGACGAACCCTGTTCGGCACTCGATCCGATTTCCACCGTCCAAATCGAAAATCTGATCCACGAGTTAAAAGATCGGTTTACGATTATTATTGTTACCCACAACATGCAACAGGCGGCACGGGTGTCCGACAAAACGGCGTTCTTTAATGCCGAAGCTGGTGCAGGTGGTAGCCGATTCGGTTATTTAGTAGAGTACGACGACACCCGCACTATCTTCAATTCTCCCAAGGAAGAGCGCACTCAAGAGTATATCAGCGGTCGCTTTGGCTAAATTTGGTTAGATGTTCGCCACTTTAAATTATTTCCCAAATAGGGGCAATTCATGAATTGCCCCTATTTGAATTGGCTAATCGCAGATTTAGATCGATTGCCCATCACCCTTTAAAAATTCGATAAAACCTTCTAAGCTGAAAATCAGAGCCTATTTGAATCGTTTAAAGATCTGTAAAAATCGATTCCCCCAGTCCCCCAG
The DNA here is from genome assembly GCF_031422475.1 of Chamaesiphon sp. VAR_48_metabat_403. Lineage (NCBI taxonomy): Bacteria > Bacillati > Cyanobacteriota > Cyanophyceae > Gomontiellales > Chamaesiphonaceae > Chamaesiphon > Chamaesiphon sp. VAR_48_metabat_403. The sequence continues at coordinate 5,821 of NZ_JANPLS010000386.1, read as the reverse complement.
TCCCCCCGTCACCCCATCCCCTCCCCACTGACTTAAACGATGGCTTTTTCTGCACTGATTCGTACCCTCGAACGCTCCCAACTAACGGCGGAACTGCTCTCAAAACTACAGCAGCAAGCAACGCTGCATTTGAGTGGATTACCTCGGTTGCCCAAAGGCTTAGTGGCTTCAGCATTAGCACAAGCCTCCGAACAACATTTATTAGTGGTAACGGCGACGGTAGAAGAAGGTGGCAGGTGGGCGGCGCAATTAGAGGCAATGGGGTGGAAAACCGTCCACTTCTACCCGACGACGGAATCATCGCCCTACGGGGCAAATAGCATCGAATCTGAGATGATTTGGGGACAGATGCAGGGGTTGGCGGAGGTGCGATCTTTGCGAGTTCCAGGAGCCGAAGTGGAAACGGGGGGACGAGTCGCGATCGTCTGTACCACGTTGGCTTTGCAGCCACATTTGCCGTCGCCAGAAGAGTTTGATGCGCGATGTTTGCGGTTGCAGGTGGGTGATGAGGGCGATGTCGAGCGGCTCGGTACTCAGTTGGTAACTTTGGGCTACGAGCGCGTGCCGTTGGTAGAGACTGAGGGACAATGGAGTCGGCGGGGGGATATTATCGATATTTTCCCGGTGGCGGCGGAATTACCCGTGCGGCTGGAGTGGTTTGGAGATGAGTTAGATAAGTTACGAGAATTCGATCCGAGTACGCAACGTTCGCTCGATAAAATTGAGAGTCTAATTCTTACCCCGGTAAATTTTGGGACGATCTTTGGCGAAGATAATGCAGTGGCTCATTACTCATTATTAGATTATTTACCAGCTAATTGTCTAGTCGCGATCGATGAATTCGATCGATGTCAGGCACATAACGATCGGTGGTGGGAGTATATTCAAGAGGAGTGGGAAACATTACCCGCCGGGACTACAGTTTGGCACCAGAAGTTTGGTAGTAGTGTTGCCAAGATTGCGGAGCGATTTAAGTATCTACAATTAGATGAATTAGCTGTCAGTGGTGAGGGTTTAAATTTAGCCTGTCGATCGATTCCGACGATTCCCCATCAGTTTGCTAAAATTGCCGAAACTCTGCGGGGTTATCACAAACAAAGTTATTCGAGTTGGTTGGTATCCGCACAACCATCGCGATCGGTATCGTTATTACAAGAACACGATTGTCCCGCTCAATTCGTGCCCAATCCGCGCGATTTTCCGGCAATCGATAAGTTACAAATTCAGCATACGGCAGTAGCGATTAAATATTCAGGCGTGGCAGAATTAGAAGGCTTTATTTTACCCACGTTTCGGATGGTATTAGTTTCCGACAGAGAGTTTTTCGGACAGCAATCTTTAGCAAGTTTTAGTTATACGCGCAAGCGGCGACAAGCGGCATCTAAGCAAGTCGATCCGAATAAATTGCGTCCGGGCGATTATGTGGTGCATCGCAATCATGGACTGGGTAGATTTGTCAAGTTTGAAAGTATTCAGACTGATGATACTTTGCGCGACTATTTAACGATTCAATATGCCGATGGTTCTTTAAAAGTCCCAGCAGATCAGGTGGGAGTATTATCGCGATTCAGACAAGCAGCAGGAGCAAAGCCAGAGTTAAATAAACTATCGGGACAAGCTTGGGAAAAGACTAAAGCAAAAGTCAAAAAGTCGATTAAAAAATTAGCATTCGACTTGCTGAAATTATATGCCGAGCGATCGCAAAAAGAAGGTTTTTCTTTTCCACCTGATGCCCCTTGGCAACAAGAATTAGAAGACTCATTTCGCTATCAACCCACACCCGATCAATTGAAAGCAACCCAAGATGTCAAGCGGGATATGGAAAGCGATCGACCGATGGATCGTTTGGTATGTGGGGATGTTGGTTTTGGCAAAACTGAAGTAGCAATTCGGGCGATCTTTAAAGCCGTTACTGCGAATAAACAAGTGATCTTTCTCGCACCGACGACAATTTTAACTCAGCAACATTACCATACCCTTAAAGAACGCTTTGCCCCCTATCCAATTAATGTTGGATTGCTGAATCGGTTTCGGACTGCTGAAGAACGCAAAGATATTTTACAACGCCTCAAAACTGGCGAATTAGATATCGTCATCGGTACCCATCAACTCCTCAACAAAGAGTTGAGATTCAAAGATTTAGGATTATTGACGATCGATGAAGAACAACGATTTGGAGTCAATCAAAAAGAGAAAATTAAAACACTCAAAAGTCAGATTGATGTTTTAACCCTTTCCGCAACACCCATTCCCCGCACCTTATATATGTCCCTTTCTGGTGTGCGAGAAATGAGCTTAATTACCACACCGCCACCATCCCGCCGACCGATCGCCACTCATTTATCACCTTATAAAATAGATGCGATCGCGACGGCAATTCGACAAGAACTCGATCGCGGCGGACAAATATTTTATGTAGTGCCTCGCATTGAAGGTATTGAAGAAACTGCTGGCAAAATTCGAGAACAAATTCCCTCTTGCCGGATTGCGATCGCCCACGGACAAATGGACGAAGCCGAGCTAGAATCGACAATGTTGACATTTAGTAATGGCGATGCCGATTTACTCGTTTGTACGACAATTATCGAATCTGGTTTAGATATTCCGCGCGTGAATACTATTTTAATTGAAGATGCTCACCGCTTTGGTTTATCCCAATTATATCAATTAAGAGGGCGCGTCGGACGGGCGGGAATTCAAGCTCATGCCTGGTTATTTTACCCCAAGGAATCAACCCTATCTGAGACAGCCAGACAGCGGTTAAAAGCAATTCAAGAGTTCACTCAGTTGGGTTCTGGTTATCAACTCGCCACCCGCGATATGGAAATTCGAGGTGTCGGGAACTTGTTGGGTGCCGAACAATCGGGACAGATGGATGTAATTGGCTTTGACTTGTATATGGAAATGTTACAAGAAGCAATTAAAGAAATTCGCGGGCAAGAAATTCCGCAAGTTGACGATACTCAAATCGAACTCAAAGTAACGGCGATGATTCCTGCCGATTATATCTCCGATTTAGAGCAAAAAATGAGTGCTTATAGATCGGTAGCCGCCGCCGATACCAAACAAGAACTAGTCAATATTGCCGCCGAATGGCACGATCGCTATGGTGAAATTCCTAAACCAGCTCAACAATTATTCCGCATCGTCGAACTCAAACAAATTGCCAAACAACTCGGCTTTAGTCGGATTCGTCCCGATGGAAAACAACACATTGTTTTAGAGACACCAATGGCGGAACCCGCTTGGAATTTACTCGCCGAATATCTAACCGATAGTTCTCGATCGCGCTATGTTTATAGTACGGGTAAAGTCACTGCTAGAGGCTTAGGCGTATTGCGCCCGAATGAGCAAGTAGAAACCCTAATTGATGTGTTGAGCAAGATGGAAGGGGTACTAATGACTAGTAGTTCTATTGTCTAAGTTAACGATCGTCTACTCAATCAGTTTCTAATATTTTCTTTAAATCTTTTAAGAGCAGAAATAAAGACAATGAATCGATCGGACTAGGCTCAAAATTAAACTTTTCGTACCAGAGTTTTAGATCTAAATTTTTAGCATTGACGAGTAAAGCGCGGATACCTGCCAGATCGGCTGCTTGAGCGGTACGTTTGAGCGCATCTTTAAGTAAACCTTTACCCACACCACGATTCTGAAACTGTCGATCTACAGCCAAACGTGCCAAAATCATGACTGGAATTGGATGCTTTGGTTGTCCTTTAGTTACTCGACTAGGAGCTTGGGAATGGATAACCGAACCCACTGTTAAACTATAGTAACCAATAACCGCATCTTCATAAATACCGATATAAGTTTGACTACTGTTAGCTTTTTGATTCTGGTAAGCATATTTATGAAGAAATTGATTTAGTTCTGCTTGTCCACAATCAAAGTCAGTTACTAAATGAGCAGCAGTTAATTTTTCAATATATGGTTGAGACTCAAAATCGGACATCAATCAAAAACCCCTGGTTCAGTCAGTAGTTTTTTGAGCTGAGGCTTCTCTGCTACGGGTCGATCTAGTGCGGCTTGAAATGCTTGCCAGCGATCGTCATTAAGCACAAATAATCGGCGATCTGCTAGAGTTGCTTCTGCTGCTTGCAACCCATTTTCTAACAAAAATTCGCTCACACTTTTGTGTGAAGTTGCGGCTGCTTGTTGTAGCAATTGCTTTGCTGCTACAGTAGTACGCACATCAATTCGTTCGGTCTTCGATTCTTTAGCATTCATTGTTAATTATGAAATTTTAGACGCTGCTAGCTAATATTATACACACAATGTCAGGACAACGACTTGATTGAAGCCCCTCGACGGTAAATACTACCGTAATAACACTCCACCAGGCGCGATCGAGTAGCTGATAATTAAATTAGTAATTTAGTGCCGTCACTCCCCCAAGATCGTGCCACAATCACCAGAACCATCTTCAACGCCCCAGCCCACACCAACGCCTCCGACACCCAATGTTTGGACGCAGCGACTCACAGGCGGCTGGCATCAGGCGACAGATAAAGTGATGCAAATTTTACCTGTAGATAAAGCCGCACAAACAGTTAGTAATTGGTTTCGGGTAGATGAAACTCAAGTTGCCGAAATTTTGGCAACAGTGCGCGCGCAATTACCCACTACCGAAGCCTTATTAATTGGTAAACCCCAAGCGGGTAAAAGTTCGATCGTGCGGGGATTGACGGGGGTATCGGCAGAAATTGTCGGACAAGGATTTCGCCCGCATACTCAATCGACAACCCGCTATAATTATCCTTCCAGCGAACTACCATTATTAGTATTTACAGATACAGTTGGATTGGGCGATATCGATCGCGATACCAATACTCTGATTCAAGAACTCATCGGCGATTTAGAAGCCGAAACCAGTCGCCCGCGCATCATTATTTTGACAGTGAAAATTAATGATTTCGCGATCGATACGCTCCGCCAAATTGCTAGAGAATTACGTCAAAAATATCCACAGATTCCCTGTTTACTCGCAGTCACCTGTCTGCACGAAGTTTATCCCACCACTCAAACCGAGCATCCAGACGAACCCATCAGCATCGAGGCAGTCGATCGTGCCTTCACAGGCATCCAGCAGGCGTTTGTCGGGCTATTCGATCGGGCGGTACTAATTGACTTCACTTTGGCAGAAGACGGCTACACGCCCGAATTTTATGGCTTAGAGACAATGCGAACGACTCTTGCCGATCTCCTTCCCGAAGCCGAATCGAGAGCGATGTCGCAATTACTCGACAGTGGTAAATCTACCAGCGATGGCGAAAGTGACAAACTCGGCAATATCTATCGCGATGTCGCTCGTCGCTATATTTTACCCTGTGCGATCGCCGCAGGTGCCGTCGCCGCAATTCCCTTACCCTTCGCTGATTTACCCGTACTTACCGCCATTCAAGTCTCGATGGTAGGCTTATTAGGTAAATTATACGGGCAAACCCTGACTCCATCTCAAGCAGGTGGCGTAGTTAGCGCGATCGCAGGTGGCTTTGTCGCCCAATTAATCGCCCGACAATTAATTAAATTTATCCCTGGTTTTGGGAGTGTTATTTCGGCTTCCTGGGCGGCGGCTTATACAGTAGCATTAGGCGAAGGTGCTTGCGTATATTTCGGCGATCTGATGGGTGGTAAAAAGCCGGATCCGCAGCAAATTCAAGCAGTGATGGCGGCAGCTTTTAGTAGTGCCAAAGAACAGTTTAGAGTAAGTTGAGATTGCGATCGAATTAATTGCTGAAAATTAGTAGGGGCAATTCATGAATTGCCCCTACTCTAAGTTTAGAGTGAAATTGAATAATATCGAATCATTCAAAATATC